>JAHKBB010000064.1 GCA_018826445.1 Patescibacteria group bacterium
AATCAACAGCTCATATCTATTACCCGCTCACAAAAGAACAGGCGCTAAAGGAGGGATTTAACTGGAAAGACTAGACAGGAAGGGAGTTGCTTGGACAGGAAGGAAGTATTTTAATTAACATTGCGGGATTAAAAAATATCCAATAAACTGCATAGCGATGCTGGATATCAAATTTATCGCAGAAAATCTTGACCAATTCAAAAAAGCCGCCGAAACAAAGGGGATCAAAGCTGATCTATCCAAAGTTCCGGATTTGAGCAAACGCAGAAGCAAACTAATCCAGGAGGTTGAAAAACTCCGAAGTGAACAAAAAGCTCTTCAAGGAGAAGAAGCCAAAGAAAAAGGACCGGCGCTGAAGGTCGAAATTCAAAAAATCGAACCGGAACTCAAGAAAGTTGAGGAAGAACTCGGGAAAATTCTCCAAGTTCTTCCAAACATTCCGAAAGAGGATGTGAAAAAGGGTGCAAGTGAAGAAGAAAACGAAGTAATCCGCGCAGTTGGAGAAAAGAAGAAATTCGACTTCGAACCAAAAGATTCCGCAGATATCGGGAAAGATCTAGGAATAATCGACACGGAAAGAGGTGCGAAAGTATCCGGATCCAGATTTGGATACCTTAAGGGAGACGGCGCATTGCTCGAATTTGCATTGATTCAATATGCAATGTCCGTACTTACCAAAGAAGGATTCGAACCAATCGTTCCACCTGTTATGATTTCGGATGAATCAATGGATGCAATGGGATACCTGATTCACGGAGGAGATGAAGAATCCTATCACTTCAAAAAAGACAATCTGTATCTGGTCGGAACATCGGAACAATCAGTCGGCCCATTCCATATGAACGAAATATTGGAAGCGGACCGCCTGCCACTACGATACGCCGGATTCTCAACCTGTTTCAGAAGAGAAGCCGGATCGTATGGAAAAGACACAAAAGGTATCTTCCGGGTACATCAATTCGACAAGATTGAAATGTTTTCATTCACACATCCGGACAAATCAGACAAAGAACATGAATTTTTGCTCGGTTTAGAAGAAAAATTAACGCAAGGGCTCGGCCTGCACTATCAAGTGGTAAAAATGTGCACAGGCGATCTCGGGATCCCGGCCGCACGCAAATACGATATTGAATGCTGGTTCCCATTCCAGAAACGCTATCGGGAAACACATTCAACTTCGACCTGCACGGACTATCAAGCACGCAGATTAAATATCAGATACAAGAATCCGAAAACGGGTAAAAATGAACACGTTCACATGCTGAACGGCACAGCGTTTGCGATCGGACGAACAATTCTAGCAATCCTCGAGAACAATCAAAAAAAGAATGGATCTGTGGAAATTCCGGAAGTTCTTCGCCCTTTTATGTTCGGAAAGGAGAAAATTGGTTAGTGCACACTTGAAAAGAAATCGATTTTCGGGTATAATATACTAAAATCAATATTCAAAATAGAAATGTTAACACTTTCTACAGACTCATTAAAAGGATACGGCTTAAATCGTATTTTCGAACTCGCAAAGGAGGCTGGATACGATGGTATAGATCTGCAAGTTGAACCTGATTTGTACGACACACAAAACACGGAGTATATAAGGAAACTTAGCAAAGAATATGAACTTCCAATTCAAGCCGTAAAAGCGAGATATGACGCAAACAGCCCGCGAGAGGTAACAGAAGCAATCGAGATGGCAAAAGAACTCGATGCAAAAGTTGTAGTAATTCAGCCGCCAAAACTTCTAAACTTCAAATTTGTTGGTTGGTTAAAGAAAGAAATTCCTAAACTTAGAACTAAAGAAAGAATCTCGATCGCCCTCGAGAACGCACCTTCGAAAACATTTCTGGGAATCTTCCCTGAACGCGCACTTTCAAACCTGGCGGAACTAAAAGAATTCAAACACGCTTGTATCGACACTTCGAGAGTCGCGGAAAAGAGCGAGGACATAATGAGAGTTTATAAAAGCCTTAGAAACTACCTTGTTCACATACATCTTTCCAATGTAAATAGAGGAAAGAAGTACGCAATGCCACAAGAGGGAATTCTTCCGCTGGAAAGTCTTTTGGCAAAACTCAAACAGGATCAATATCCCGGCGCAATTTCGATAAAAGTCAAGCCGAAGTTTTTGGACGCCGGAAACGACGAAAAAGTGATAAAGCACTTGAAGGAATGTAAGGAGTTTTACGAGAAATACTATGTAAACGTCGACGCTTAATCAAAAGATGATTAGGCAATGCTGTTGAGTTTTGCGCAAGCCCTTTTTGTTAATACTTTGTTTTCCGTTTGACATTATTAACAAGATAAATACAATCTACACTGCTATCAGATAGCTTCGGATGAGTTGTGAGAGATAGCATTAAGCTATTATTTCACAACGTTTTACCATGAAAAAGAAGACTGTTAAGCCTTCAAAAAAGGCCGCTGCTCCTAAAAAAGCAAAGGTTAAGGTTTCTAAAACCTCAAAGAAGATAATCGCCCCAAAAAAGAAGAAGGATGAACCATTAAAACCTTCTCAACAAAAGCTTGTTTGCGACGACCTGAAAGAGTCTCAAACCAGAGAATACTTTACAACACGTCTGGACAAGCACGCCGTTCTTCCAAACCTCATTGAAGTCCAAACAGACTCATACAAATGGTTCCTTGAGGAGGGCATCCGCGAACTTTTAGACGAAGTATCCCCTATTTCGGATTTTTCGGGGAAAAAGCTTGAGCTCCATTTCCTAAAACACGAGATTGGGGGGGCAAAATACGACGCAGAAACATCCAAAGCGAAAAACATTACATACGAAGCTCCGTTAAAAGTTCACGTGCAACTTATCAACAAAGACACCGGAGAAATCAAAGAGCAGGACGTGTTTTTGGGAGGAATTCCTCTGATGACAAATAGGGGGACCTTTGTCGTAAACGGAATTGAAAGGGTGGTTGTAAGTCAGATCGTAAGATCACCCGGTGTTTTCTTTTCCGGAAACATGCAGGCAAAAGGAATGCATTGTGCAAAAATCATCCCAAAAAGAGGTGCTTGGCTTGAAATTGAAACAGACAAAAAAGGGATTATCACGGTAAAGATCGATAGAAAGAGAAAAATCCCTATAACAGAACTTCTAAGAGTATTTGGATACGAAAAAGATAAAGACATTTTGTACCTGTTCAAGGACGCGAATATAAATCTTGAGATGGATTATATCCTAAACACCCTTGAAAAAGATCCGGCAAAAACATTGGACGAAGCATACCAAAGTATCTACAAAAAGATCCGCCCGGGCGACCTCGCTACTCCGGAAAACGCAAAGGCGCTCATTCAATCCATGTTCTTCGATTACAGGAAATATGACATGGGACCGGTAGCCAGATACAAACTCAACAAGAGATTCAAACTGGACACACCGAACAAGAAAAAATTTCATACATTTCAGGTCGATGACCTAATCCACATTCTGAAACACCTGATCAAGTTGAATAACGGAGAATCACAGCCGGACGATATCGACCACCTATCAAACAGAAGAATCCGTGCGGTTGGAGAGCTTGTGCAGAATAAATTCAGGGTTGGACTTTTGAGGACCGATAGAATTGCGAAAGACAGAATGACAGTTATGGACCTGGAAACCGTAACCCCAACACAGCTTGTAAACAGCCGTCCGATCACAGCGGCACTTCGAGAGTTTTTTGCAAGCTCACAACTTTCACAGTTTATGGACCAGACAAATCCGCTGGCGGAACTCGCACACAAAAGAAGACTTTCCGCTATGGGACCCGGAGGACTTTCGAGAGAAAGAGCATCGTTTGACGTACGTGATGTACACACGTCTCACTACGGTAGAATTTGTCCTATTGCAACACCGGAAGGACCAAATATCGGACTTGTTGTGCATCTCGCATCATTCGCGAAGATTAATAAATACGGGTTTATCGAAACCCCATTTAGGGCAGTACTTAGAAATGTTCCAAATAAAGCAAGTTTTTCGAAAGGGCACAGGACTGCAGAAACAATCGCCCCACACGTAAAAGCGGGTGATTTAATCACAGAAGCAATTGCTAAAAAACTTTCAAAGGTAAAACAGGATGAAATCGCGGTACAACCTTACGTAGTGGATCAATTTACATACTTTGACGCAGAAGAAGAGAAAGAACTTACAATTGCTCAGGCAAATTCCGAACTAAACAATGTTGGCGAATTTGTTCAGACAAGAGTTTCCGCCCGCCAAAACGGAGAGCCGGCATACGTAAGAATGCAAGACGTGACACACATCGACGTATCTCCAAAACAGATTGTGTCTCTTACAACTTCACTTATTCCATTCCTGGAGCATGATGACAACACTCGCGCATCAATGGGATCAAACATGCAGCGTCAGGCGGTATCACTGGTAAGCCCTAAACCGCCGGTAGTTGGAACAGGTATGGAAGAACTGGCCGCGAGAAGTTCCGGACAAGTGGTTGTGGCTGAAAGAAATGGTGAAGTCGCATACGTAGATGCAAACCAAATCACAGTTATATACGACAACGGACGAAAAGTTACATACGCACTCCAAACATACGAAAGATCAAACCAGGCAACATGTATTCACCAAAGAGCAAAAGTGGGAAAAGGAGACAAAATCAAGAAAGGAGATATCCTTGCGGATGGTCCGGCAATCACAGACGGAGAACTTGCCCTGGGCCAAAACTTGCTGGTTGCCTACATGGCATGGCAAGGATACAACTTTGAGGATGCGGTCATCGTTTCCGAAAGTGTTGTTAAGAAAGGATTATATGATTCCGTTCACATCGAAACATTCACAATGGATGTGCGGGACACAAAACTTGGACCGGAAATAATCACACGCGACATTCCAAATGTAGGCGAGGCGAGACTGAAAGACCTGGACGAAGACGGTATCGTGCGAATCGGCGCGTCAGTAAGTGAAGGTGACATCCTCGTTGGCAAGATTACCCCAAAAGGTGAAACTGAACTAACCGCGGAAGAAAGACTTCTTCGCGCAATATTCGGAGATAAGGCCCGCGACGTAAAAGACACATCGCTGAGACTGCCGGGAGGCGAAGGCGGTAAAGTTGTCGGAATCCAAATTTTTACAAGAGAAGCCGGGGACGAACTTCCAACGGGAGTAAACAGACAGATTAAAGTAAACGTGGCGCAGACAAGAAAAATTTCTGTAGGTGATAAAGTAGCGGGACGACACGGTAACAAAGGCGTGATTTCAATCATCGTGCCGGAAGAAGATATGCCATTCCTTCCGGATGGAACTCCTGTAGACATCATCCTAAATCCACTTGGTGTTTCAAGCCGTATGAATATCGGACAGATTTTGGAAACTCACCTGGGATGGGCGGCTGACAAACTTGGAATAAAAGTTGCAACTCCGGTGTTAAATGGTATTGGAACAGATCAAATTACAAAACTTCTCATAAAAGCCGGGTTACCGGAAGACGGGAAAATCCAATTGCATGATGGTAGAAGTGGTGAACCATTTGATCACAAAACCACGGTGGGAATCACATACATTTTAAAGCTGAGCCACTTAGTGGAAGACAAAATTCACGCAAGATCAGTTGGGCCATACTCTCTCGTCACACAGCAGCCACTCGGAGGCAAGGCTCAGCATGGCGGACAGAGATTTGGAGAAATGGAAGTATGGGCGCTCGAGGCGTACGGAGCATCACACACACTGCAAGAAATGCTGACGATCAAATCAGACGATGTATACGGAAGATCGAAAGCATACGAATCCATAGTAAAAGCGGAGCCAATTAAAAAACCTAGAACTCCGGAAAGTTTCAACGTACTTCTAAAAGAGCTTCAAAGTCTATGTCTAAACATTGATCTTCTATCCGTAAAAGGAAGAAAAACTGAAGGAAATGACGCGTACACTCCGTCCGAAGAAATTAAAGAAGAGATGAAAGAAAGTCCGGACACAATGAGTAAGGTCGAAAAGGAAGTAGAAGAAAAGATGATAGATCTAGAGACTGAGGGAGGTGGAGTTGTGGCAGAAGAAACATTAGAAGAAGCCAAGAAGAAGGCTTTAAAAACTTAATTGATACTCATTTAACCAAAACAACAATGAGAAGCGTAAACAAAGTAATTTTGATCGGAAACCTAACACGCAATCCGGAATTACGACAAACACCTAACGGTCAAAGCGTATGCACATTCGGTATCGCAACAAACCGTGAATGGTCAACACAAGATAGTGAAAGACACTCACTAGCAGAATTCCACGAGGTAGTGGCATGGGCAAAGCTCGCAGAAATCTGCAGCAAATTCCTAAAGAAAGGAAATCTTATATATCTGGAAGGATATTTAAAAACACGGAGTTGGGACACTCCGGAGGGAGTAAAAAAATTCAAAACTGAAGTCATCATCCAAGACATGATCAGGCTGGAAAAAAGAAAAGATAGTAACATCGAAAACAGCGAAGGATATGTTCCAGCTGAAGAAACGCCGGTTGAAGAAGAAACGCCGGTTAAAGAAAAAGCGCCAATAAAAGCAGAGAAGGCTCCTGCTGAAGAACCGGAAGAAGAACCGGAAGAAGAGAAAAAGGGAAACAACGGCGTAGATATAGATGGAGACCTGGGTCTTTAATTAACCTGAGGAAATGCAAATAGCTCTGTGGAGCATAACATTCTTGGTAGCAATAGCGGTTCTGCTGATAGGGGCGGATATATTCACCAAAAACTCTGAGAAACTTGGGAAAATTTTTGGTATTCCGCAATTCATAATCGGAATAACAATAGTCTCTATCGGAACTTCACTGCCGGAACTTTTGACAAGCATTATAGCAATAGCAAAAGGCGAACCGGAATTTGTAGCCGCAAACGTAATAGGGTCAAATGTCGCAAATATACTTTTGTTTATTGGAATCACGACACTGATATTGAAGAAAATTGACTTTAAAGAAAAAAACATCGGACATGACCTTTTGATACTCGGAGGAATAACAGCAACATTTATTTTAATGATATTGGATGCGAAACTTGTAATGTATGAAGCTGTCATACTGCTTATCGGATACGCAGGTTATGCAGCATACAAAGTCATATCAAGCTTGACTTGGAAAGAAAAAGTAACAGAAATTATTGAAGAACCGGAAAAATTTACCTGGAAAATCCCAACACTAATAGCACTAGGGGCTGTCGGCGTTTACTTTGGCGCCGAATACACAGTTGAATCGATCATCAAAATAGCCGAAATTACAAAAATAAATTCAACATTCTTAGTATTCACAGCCGTCGCTCTCGGCACTTCCTTACCGGAACTCACAGTTTCGATAATGACAGCCATTAGAGGAAACTTTGGGATCTCACTTGGAAATATTTTTGGATCCAATTTTTTCAACACAACGTTGATATTTGGAATTGCAGGACTTGTTTCCGACTTACCAATGAGCGCAAGCATGATGAAAGTAGGTATCCCATTTTTGATAGTAGCTACCTACCTTTTCACAACATCAGCCGCACACAAAAAGTCCTTTAGTTTGGACGAGGGGATTTTGTGCTTGGCAATTTACGGAATATTTATCACGCAATTGTTTATATATTCACATTAATAACCACCATATAAATGGCAACTCCTACAAGTATTAGAGCGACCAACCTGGATAACTTCGATGCGATATCACTTTCTGTGGCATCACCGGAGCAGATCCTTTCATGGTCTCACGGAGAAGTAAAAAAGCCGGAAACAATCAATTACCGTACTCAAAAACCGGAAAGAGATGGTCTTTTCTGTGAAAGAATTTTTGGACCAACGAAAAACTGGGAATGTTACTGCGGAAAGTACAAAAGAATTCGATACAAAGGCGTAATTTGTGAAAAATGCGGAGTCGAAGTAACACGTTCTACGGTACGACGAGAAAGAATGGGACACATCAAACTTGCTGTCCCGGTAACACACATTTGGTTCCTTCGCTCAACTCCAAGCCGTATCGGATTATTAATGGATTTGCCAATAAAAGCGATCGAACAAGTTGTTTACTTCGCGGCATATATCGTCACTGAAGTAGATGAGAAAGCAAAAGAGGAAGCAAAAGTGAATCTCGACAACGAATACAAGACGATGAAGAAAAAGTTCAAAGAAGAGTTCAAGAAAAAGGAGAAAGAAGCTCCGGAAATCGACGTTGAAAAAGAAAAAAATAAAAAAACGAGGAACGTGATAGAAGAACTTGAGAAAGCATACGCTCAAAAAACGGAAGAGCTGGATGAGCAACATAGAACTACAAAGGATGAATTAAATTCACTTAGTGTATGCAAGATCTACTCGGAGCTTGAGTACAGAGAAATTTCAATGAAATTCGGACATATTTTTAAAGTATCAACAGGCGCTGAAGCGGTCCGCGAAATCGTCGGGAGACTGGACCTCAAAAAACTCATCGAAAACTTAGAAGAAGAATTAAAGAAAACAACAGGCCAAAAGCAAAAGAAAATCATAAAAAGAATCAAACTTGCCGGAAGCCTGCTCAAAGCAGACATCAAACCGGAATGGATGGTTATAACAACACTACCGGTAATCCCGCCGGATCTAAGACCAATGGTACAACTGGACGGTGGAAGATTCGCGGCATCAGACCTAAACGATCTATACAGACGTGTAATTAACAGGAATAATCGTTTAAAAAGACTTATCGCAATCGGCGCACCGGAAGTTATCTCGCGAAATGAAAAGAGAATGCTTCAGGAAGCTGTCGACACATTGCTTAACAACAGCGCAAGACAAGGACGAACGGTATTCAATACGGGAGAAAAGAGGAAACTTCGATCACTTTCAGACATGCTGAAAGGTAAACAAGGACGATTCAGACAGAACCTGCTTGGAAAACGTGTGGACTACTCAGGGCGTTCGGTGATCGTTATTGGACCAAAGCTGAACTTGGACCAATGTGGACTTCCAAAAATAATGGCTCTTGAGCTTTTCAAGCCATTCGTAATTGGAAGACTGATCAATGACGGTTATGCTCATAACATCAAAAATGCGGAGCGCTTGATCCAGACCGGACAACGCGAAGTTTGGGACATCCTCGAAGAGGTAACACACGACAAATACGTTCTCCTAAACCGCGCTCCCACCCTCCACAGACTAGGTATCCAGGCGTTCAAGCCGGTCCTGGTAGAAGGCAAAGCGATCCAAATCCATCCGCTGGTATGTGCGGCATTCAACGCGGACTTCGATGGAGACCAAATGGCCGTACACGTTCCCCTATCGCGCCAAGCACAAGCGGAAGCGGAAGCGCTAATGTGCTCACGCAACAATGTACTAAAACCATCCGCGGGAGAACCGGTTATCACACCTACTCAAGACATGGTGCTTGGGTGCTACTACCTCACGAAAATGACTCCCGGAAACAAAGGAGAAGGAATGGCATTCGCAAATCTTGAAGAAGCAGTTATGTCATACCAGCTTGGAGAGACTCACTTGCAGGCACCGGTAAAGGTCAGAGCGTACGGAGAGGTGTTTTCAACAACTATCGGACGTGCAATCTTCAACAGCATCCTTCCTGAAAAACTTAGATACATCAACGAAAACGTGGACAAGAAAATGCTAAGCGATATCGTGGCTGAATGTCTCGAACACTATGACATGCAGAGAACATCCCGCCTTGGTGACGACTTGAAAAGAATGGGATTCAAATTTGCAACACTTTCAGGACTTTCCATCTCAGCCGCGGACATGATCGTACCGAAAGAAAAGTACAAAATCGTTGAGGAAGCATCCGAAGTTGTAAAGAAAATCACAAATCAATATTGGAAAGGACTTGTGACAGACAATGAAAGATACACTCACACCATCAAGGTATGGTCGCAGGCAAAATCAGATATTACAAACGCGATGATTGCGGGAATCCACGATGAAAATGACCTTCATTATATGATCAACTCCGGAGCTCGTGGTAACTGGGGACAGATCACACAGCTTTGCGGGATTAAAGGTTTGGTGGCAAACCCGGCCGGCAAAACAATAGAACTTCCAATCCTATCAAACTTGAAAGAAGGATTTACAATTCTGGAATACTTCATTGCAACACACGGTGGACGTAAAGGTAAGTCCGATACAGCGCTCAAAACCGCGGAAGCGGGATATTTGACCAGACGTCTGGTTGATGCCGTACAGGACATTATTATTAAGGCGTATGACTGCGGATCAACCCACGCACACAAAGTAACAAGGGAGGAAAGCGCGGAAATTGGCGAATCATTCGAAAGAAGAATCTACGGTCGTGTTCTTACAAGCAATGTTAAAGATCCAAAAACAGGCAAGGTTTTGATTGAAAAAGACAGCGAAATCGACAAAGAAAGTTTGAAAAAAATCACAGAGCACAATGTGGAAGAAGTTGAGGTAAGATCTGTGATGACATGCCAAACCAAAGGCGGAATTTGCATCAAATGCTACGGAAAAGATTTAGGCACAAATAAAACCGTGGAAATCGGAACAGCTGTGGGAATTATTGCGGCGCAAAGCATCGGTGAGCCCGGTACCCAGCTTACCATGCGTACATTCCACATGGGAGGTGTGGCGGAAGGATCGGACATTACCCAAGGTCTTACACGCGTAGAAGAATTGTTCGAAGCAAGAACTCCAAAATCACCTGCAATAATGGCCGAGATTGACGGGGAAGTTAAAATCAAGAGAAAAGAAGGTGAAACGGAAATCACAATTACTTCAGACGGACCAACGGAAAGAATTTATGCACTGTCTCCGGATTCAGAAGTAACTGTGAAGTTAGGAGAAAAAGTAAAAGCAAAGGACGTTCTAGCAAAAATCAGCAATAAAAAGACCGTAAAAGCCGAGGAAGGTGGAACAGTCCAAGAAATCGATACCAACAGAGTTGTTCTGCGAACAAATCAATACATTGAAAAGACAGTTATAATCCCCGCATCAAAAACATTGATTGTGAAAAACAAAGATCTCGTTAAAAAGGGTGACCCATTAACAGCCGGTCACCTGGACCTAAGAGAGCTAATGAGACTGACAGACGTGTACTCAGTTCAGAAATACATAATGAGTGAGGTACAGCATATTTACTCATCCCAAGGTCAGACAATCAACGACAAGCATATCGAAACCATCGCACGACAAATGCTTTCAAAGATGAGAATTCTCGATCCGGGAGATACAAATTTCCTACCGGGAGAATTGATAGACATCATCCACTTCGAAGCAATAAACAAAGAGATGAAAAATAAAAAACCCGCAAGAGCGGAAAGACTTCTTCTCGGACTTACAAGAATCGCTCTGCACACACAAAGCTGGCTAAGTGCGGCTTCATTCCAGGAGACAATAAGGGTTTTGGTAGAAGCATCTACGACTAGAAGAGTGGATCATCTTGAAGGTCTTAAAGAAAACGTGATTATCGGCAAATTAATCCCGGCTGGAGAAATGTACAGACGACAAAATCCGAAATTAGTGGAAGAAGCAACGAGGCTGCCGAAGAAGGACAAGAAAAAGACCAAAAAAGAGGAAGCCGCGGAAAGAGTAGAAGAAAATAGGCAATTACCTATAATTTAAGCTTGCAATCCGGACAAAAATTCTATAAATTTTCGGGGCGATGCCAACAATAAATCAATTAGTAAGGAAGCCGCGCAGAAAAGCGCAAAAAAAGGACAAGACACCAGCTCTTACCAAAACGTTCAACACGCTTAAAAATCGCAGTGTTGGCATCAACTGTCCGCAAAAAAGAGGCGTTTGCATCAAGGTAACTACAAAAACACCAAAGAAACCGAACTCCGCGCTTAGAAAAATTGCGAGAGTCCGCCTCACGAACGGAATGGAAGTCACCGCTTACATCCCGGGAGAGGGACACAACTTGCAAGAGCACTCTGTGGTACTTCTAAGAGGTGGAAGAGTAAAAGACCTTCCGGGTGTTCGATACCACATCGTCCGGGGGTCACTCGATACCAGCGGCGTAGATGACCGCAAGCAAGGCCGCTCAAAATATGGAGCTAAAAAACCTAAGGGCTAGCGCGTAGCGAAGCGGAGCGCCAAGCGCGTAGCGAAGCGAAGCGCCAAGCGACAGGAAGCGAAGCGCCCCTGTCAAGATATAATCAAAACCCATGGCAAAAAAGAGAGCAAAATTCGTACCGGAAGATTCAACTGAACTACAAGAAAAGTTCATAAACTACCTCATGCTTGACGGGAAAAAGTCTATTGCCAGAAAGATTTGGCGTGACACTTTGCGAACAATTGCGGAGAAAGGAAATAAAAACCCCGAAGATGTCTTCGAAAAAGCAATCGGGAACGTAAAACCTACAATGGAAGTCCGCCCAAAAAGAATTGGCGGATCTGTTTACCAAATACCTATCGAGGTTAAATACGGCCGTCAACTAATGCTCTCCTTCAGATGGATCCTAGGGGCGGCAAGAGACAAAAAGGGGTCTAAAATGGCACAAAGATTGGCTCAAGAACTTTTAGATGCGGCAAACGAACAAGGATCAGCAATAAAGAAGAAAGAAGACACTCACAGAATGGCGGCTGCAAACAAAGCCTTCGCCCATTATGCGAAGTTTTAATTCCGGATTGCAAATTCAATATCCTTATGTATAATGCCTTCGGCTATTTTCTTATACTTTAAATATTAAAAAAATATGGCAGAAGATCTAACAAAGCTGCGCAATATAGGTATCATCGCCCATATCGACGCGGGTAAGACAACCGTTACAGAACGCGTACTATTCTATACAGGTAGAAGTTATAAAATGGGTGAAGTACACGATGGTGAAGCAACCATGGACTGGATGGAACAGGAAAGAGAACGCGGAATCACCATCACTTCAGCGGCAACAACATGTTTCTGGGAAACCGATGGCGTAAAACACAGAATCAACATCATCGACACTCCGGGACACGTGGACTTTACAGCGGAAGTAGAACGTTCACTTCGCGTACTCGACGGAGGTGTTATTGTTTTTGACGGTTCACAAGGCGTAGAGCCGCAATCAGAGACAGTTTGGCACCAAGCGGAAAAATACCACGTTCCGCGTCTTTGCTTTATAAACAAAATGGACAAGGTGGGCGGGGATTTCTTTATGAGTTTGAAATCTATTCACAACAGACTAAGTGACAAGGCGGTTGCAATCCAGCTTCCTATCGGAGCAGAGAACACTTTTGAAGGAGTAATTGATTTGATTACACAAAAAGCATATCACTTTGAAGGGAAAATGGGTGAAGAAGTAAATGAAACCGAAATCCCGGAAGACATGAAAGCGCAAATCAAAGAGTACAGAGGAATTATGATGGAAAAAGTTGCGGAAGCAAATGATGAATTGACAGAGAAATATCTTGAAGGAAACGAATTAACAATAGAAGAAATTTGCAAAGGAATCCGAATACTGACAATCAAGAACGAAATCTACCCGGTTCTTTGCGGAACGGCGCTGCAAAACAAAGGTGTTCAGTTAATGCTCGACGCGGTAATCAGATACCTTCCATCCCCTCTTGACCTTCCACCGGTAAAAGGCACAAAGCCGCGAACGGACGAGCCAATCGAAAGGAAACCTGATGACGCCGAACCATTTTCGGCATTAGTGTTCAAAGTGGCAACAGATCCATTCGTGGGAAAACTGGCGTTCTTCCGCGTATATTCAGGAGCTTTAAAAGCCGGGAGTTACGCATACAATTCGTCGAAAGGAAATAAAGAAAGGATTGGACGGCTGCTCCAGATGCACTCAAATTCCCGTGAAGAAATCCAAGAAGTACACGCGGGAGACATCGCCGCCACGGTCGGTCTAAAAAACACCACGACGGGTGACACTCTTTGTGCTGAAAACAACGAAATTGTTCTGGAATCAATCACATTCCCGGAACCCGTTATCTCCATTGCGATCGAGCCAAAAACAAAAGCGGATCAGGAGAAAATGGGCATCGCGCTACAGAAACTTACAGAAGAAGATCCAACATTCCGTGTTCAAACAGACGAGGAGACCGGACAGGTTATTATTTCCGGAATGGGAGAACTTCACCTTGATATCATCGTAGACCGCCTCAGAAGAGAGTTCAAAGTTGAGGCAAATGTAGGTCAACCGCAGGTCGCATACAGAGAAACTATTCAAAAAGAAGTGGAGATGGAAGAAAAATACTCAAAACAGACAGGTGGTCGTGGTCAATATGGACACGTACTACTCAGAGTCACGCCTACCGAACCGGGAGAGGGATATTCGTTCAAAAATTCTATCGTTGGAGGAAAGATTCCAAAAGAATACATCCCGGCGATAGACAAAGGTATTAAGGAGGCTATGAGCAGAGGCATCATGGCCGGATACCCGGTTGTGGATGTAAAAGCTGAATTGTATGACGGATCATATCATGACGTGGATTCATCAGAAATGGCCTTCAAAGTCGCGGCTTCAATCTGCTTCCAAAACGCGGCAAAACAAGCCAATCCCGTACTGCTTGAACCAATAATGGATGTGGAAGTTGTTACCCCTGAAGAATTCTTTGGAGATGTAATGGGGAACCTGAACTCAAGGCGCGGGCAAATCAACGAAACGGGAAACAGAGGAATGGCAAAATTCATAAGAGCCGATGTTCCACTGGCGGAAATGTTTGGATATGCCACGGATTTGAGATCTATGACACAGGGAAGAGCAAATTACTCAATGGAATTCGGCCACTATGATAAAGTTCCGCAGAATATAGCCGAAAAAATCACCGCAAATAAGTAAAAATCGCTTGCAAAGGCAAAAAAATTCGTATAGTATCGCTTCGCGTTTTAAAATATAGGCCAAATATATAAATTAACCCTTAACTAAATGGCTGAGAAAGAAAAATTTGACAGATCAAAACCACACGTCAACGTTGGAACAATTGGTCATGTCGACCACGGTAAAACAACTCTTACCGCCGCCATTACAATGGTTGCGGCAAGAAAGTTCGGTGGTAAAAATAGAGGAGTAAAATTCGATGAAATCGATAACGCTCCGGAAGAGAAGGAAAGAGGAATTACGATCGCTACATCGCACCAAGAGTACGAAACAGACAAGAGACACTATGCGCACGTTGACTGTCCGGGACATGCCGACTACATAAAGAACATGATTACCGGCGCGGCTCAGATGGACGGCGCAATACTGGTGGTGTCCGCCGCGGACGGGCCAATGCCGCAAACCCGCGAGCACGTTCTTCTCGCCAGACAGGTTAATGTACCCGCTATCGTTGTCTTCCTGAACAAGACAGATATGGCGGATCCGGACATCATCGAACTTTCAGAAATGGAAGTCCGAGAACTCCTAAAGAAATATGAATATCCCGGAGACGAGATCCCGGTCATTAAGGGTTCCGCTCTTAAGGCTATGGAAAATCCGGACGATGAAGAGGCCGCTAAGCCAATTCTTGAGCTATTAGAAGCTCTTGATTCATACATTCCGCAACCCGTGCGTGAACTCGACAAGCCTGTACTTATGCCGGTTGAGGACATTTTCTCGATCAAAGGTCGCGGCACCGTAGCTACCGGACGTATCGAGCAAGGAGTGGTAAATATAAACGACGAAGTTGAAATCGTTGGCATTAAAGAAACGAGAAAGGTTGTTGTTACGGGAGTGGAAATGTTTCGCAAACTTCTCGATAGAGGTGAAGCCGGTGACAATGTCGGGCTTCTCTTAAGAGGTGTTGAAAAGGAAGACATCCAAAGAGGACAGGTCATTGCAAAACCGGGTTCAATCACTCCTCACACAAAGGTTGAGGCCAATGTTTATATCCTGACCAAAGAAGAAGGCGGCAGACACACTCCGTTCTTCAAAGGATACAAACCGCAATTCTATATCAGAACAACAGACGTCACGGGTTCAATCGAGCTTCCGGCCGACGTTGAAATGGTCATGCCCGGCGACAACGTAAACATGACGGTTATACTTGGAGCGCCTATCGCTCTCGACGACCAGACCAGATTCGCCATCCGTGAAGGCGGACGAACAGTTGGCGCGGGAGTTGTAACAAAGATCTTGGAATAATTGATTTTTATTGCCCTTCTCTCTTAAGAGAGGGGCCTAAAAGTTCATTAAAAAAGAGAGTACATGGCATCAAAAAGTCAGAAGATACGAATAAAAATCCACGCATTTGATCACAAAGTCGCAGATGAGTCTGCAAGATTGATCATAGACACCGCGGAAAGAACCGGCGCAATGGTCGCGGGACCGATCCCCCTTCCAACTCACATTGATAAACATACCGTTAATAGAGCAACGTTTGTTCATAAAACCTCTCGCGAACAGTTTGAAATCCGAACTCACAAAAGACTGATCGACATTTCGGACAGTACCGCAAAAACCATCGATTCTCTTTCAAACCTCAGCCTCCCGGCGGGTGTGGAGGTGGAAATCAAGATGATGACCACCAAGGACAAAAAATAAACTTCCCCAAATTCTAAAATTATCGCCACCCGAATGAATTGCTTTTTTCTCCCGCAGCTATATTGTTATAAGAGGTTTTTTATGGTAAAATAACAGGAAAGAAACAGACATAAAATATATATAGTGAGCAAAAAGCGTTTAAATATACTGAACAAAAGCAAAGCTATAAGTGTTTTTCTTATGGCTTTGTTGATTCTTGGAGGCATACCGCCTCTCCCAATAGCACGAGCTCTCGCCCCCACCTCCCCAACAACCCTCTACTCCAACGACAGCACAACTACGGCACAAGCGGGCATCGCAAATCCAACAAATTTAACAGACACAACTCCTGCATTCTCTGCTCTATGCAATGACCCGGATGTGGGAGACATATTAAACAAAGCGCAAATCCAAGTAAGTACGGATGCCACATTCGCGTCCGTTACACATTGGGACAGTGGAGCGGCAGGGACTGTGATTGCAAATTGTATAGCCGGAAATAGAAGTGCGGACATAGTTTATGGGAGTTTCGGAACAGCTCCAACACTAAACTTAAGCCTGGAAGACGGAGCAGTGACATACTATTGGAGAATAAAATTCTGGGATGATGAACTTACGGAGGGAGCCTGGTCAGCAGAGTCGGCTACATTTACATTATCAGACGTCCCACCCGCTCCAACCAACGGAGACGGCGGGTACGGTTCAGACACGGAACTGCTTGTCACGTGGACAGACAATTCTTCATCAGAGACAGGATTCGAAATAGACAGAAAAGCCAACGGTGGATCTTGGACACTTCTTACAACAACCGCGGCAAACGTAACTTCATATTATGACACTAGCTCAATAGCGGCGGATAACTATTATGAATACCGAGCGCGAGCCGTAAACGCCAGTGGGAATTCCGCCTATTCAACGGACGCGACGCCGATATATACGGCTCCGAGCAGACCCACGAATCTGTCAGTAACTTTCAGCTCGGGCACCCAGGCAGACTTAACCTGGACGGACAACTCATCAATCGAAGACGGATTCCTGGTCCAAAGAGGAGTAAACGCGAGTACATATGGAGAACATCCATATGATTGGACCAATTTAACAACGTTGGCGGCGAACACAACTTCATACAGCGACACAAGCTTCTCGTCCGGTTACGTGTATCGGGTTATCGCATACAAAAACAACAGTGTCTCGGGGCCGCTGTCCCCTCCCACAAATATGGCCGGCGTATGGCGGCAGGATTTTATAGAGGACCCCATTATAAATATGTTTCAATACTTGGACTTCGCGTTTGATTCCAGCGGCAACTATCACGTTGTTTATCAAATACCGGAGTTGGCAAAATTTCAGCACGCGTACTATGATGGAACAAATTTCCATTACCATGACCTTCCCGGAACCTCGGAAGCGGGAATCGCGATGGAGCTGGACAGCAGTGGAAAGGTAGTCATAGTGTATTACGACAGAGGAGCCAGCAAAATCAAAGCGGCGGTACGGAGCGGCAGCACCTGGACATACACGGAAATCGCCAATGCCACTCTCCCGACCCACGAAACAACCTACTATGACAGGAAATCAAATATAGATTTGGAAATAGACAGCAGTGATAATTACCACATCGCATATTTAGACAATGGAGATTTGAAATACGGATACTATGACGGGGCATGGACTACAGAAACAGCGGAAGCGATCGTATCGGGCGAAGTAGCGCCGAAAATAGATATAGTGGTAACAACGCCTCACATCGCGTACTACAAATCCGGGGTAAAAAGAGCTTATAAAAGCGGCACCTGGACAACGGAAATGGTTGATTCGGGTCCCGCAAGCTACGGGCCCGTTGCAGTAAGTATAAGAATAGACGGATCAAGCAACCCGCACATAGCATACGGGTATGACGCCTCAACCATTAAATACGCGTCCTGGAACGGATCTTCATGGGGTATAGAAACGGCAGTCCCGGATGACGGGTCAAGTGGTATGTATCTAAATAATCTGGGCCTGGAATTCACAGACGGCAAACCTATGATTTTGTACACTCCTTCAGGAGTTGTGTGCACCCGCTACACAATAAAGGACGTCACCTGGTCAGCCAGAGCAGAAGTGGGCGGCGTCTGCCTTCAGTACCCCTGGGAGGTAAAACCGGATAATTCAAATGTACTAAATTTCATCAACGGAGCATACGGAAGCACAAACAGATACAAATACGTAGGAGGATCATGGGCGTCGCAATCCGAAGGTATATCCGGAACGTATAGATCGGCAGACAATTCGCGTCCGAAAATCGCAATGGATTCATCAAATAATCCGCATATAGGAGCGATGATTTCCACCGATGGAACCTACGATCTAAAACACTTTTACCTCTCGGGAGGAATCTGGCAGGAAGAAACCATAGCGAGCAACGTAGGGTATGTATATCCCTATATGGATATATCAATAAATCCAACGAATAATTCCATACATTTCTTTTACAAGTCCGGAAGCTACCTGGTCCATGCGTACGACAGCGGCGGATGGACAACCGAAAATATAACAAGCTTATCGTCCAGAACGGTACTGGCGTCCACAATAGACAACGGCGGAAATATGCACGTGGTTTTCTTGGATCCATCAACTTCAAATATCAAATACGCCAAATATGACAGCTGGCTAGGAAGCTGGGCGGTGAGTACGATAGACAACGGCAGTCTGGGTTCTCGGACACTGGATATAGTTACCGCAGGCTCGTCACCATATTATCCGCATGTGTCTTATCACGATAATACAAACAAAGCGCTAAAATACGCCGGCTTCAACG
>JAHKBB010000065.1 GCA_018826445.1 Patescibacteria group bacterium
CTCGGAAAAGGTCTGGGCTGGGGAATCGTTGTACTAACACTTATATTAAGAATCATTCTCATCCTTCCTTCACAAAAGGGAATGAAGCAACAGAGAAGGATGCAACTCATTCAACCAAAACTGGCGGAAATCAAAGAGAAGCACAAAGGAGATCAGCAGAGAGTTGCGCAGGAAACAATGGCGCTCTGGAAAGAGCATAAAGTGAATCCATTCGGAAGTTGCCTGCCATTGCTCATCCAATTTCCGATTTTGATCGCATTGTTTTACGTAATCAAAGACGGACTGAATCCGGACAACATCCACCACCTATACGAATCACTCAAAAATATTGAACTTTCCGAACTACACACAAATTTCCTCGGTATCCTTGAACTAACAAAGAGAAATATTTTCTGGCTTCCATTACTTGTTGGCGGACTCCAATTTGTACAAATGAAACTGACAATAGGAAAAAAGAAAGGCAAAGAACCAAAGAAAAAATCAGAAATGGAAGCCGCGAACAAAGTAATGATCTACTTTATGCCCGTGATGATCGCCGTATTCGCGGCGTCACTGCCGGCGGGTGTTGGGCTATATTGGGGAACATCTACACTGGTTGGAATAGGACAACAATTTTTCGTAAACAAAGAAGTCGACAGCGCGGGAAAGAATGAGCCGAAAGTGAGAATTAAAGATGTGAAAGAGAAAAACTAGTGATATAATCCATTGAGACATGACAACAAAAACAACCATCAAAAAGATTTTGGAAGAAATCCTCCTAAAAATGGAGGTGGATTTCAACAGAGTTTCGGTAAAAGAAGATGATGACAATTTGTATCGGGTAAATATTGAAAGTGACAATCCAAGCATTCTCATCGGACACCACGGCGAAACTATTTACGCACTGCAAAATCTGCTCAAAACTTTGACTTGGACAAAAGATGAGGATTTTAATATTGTTCTGGACATCGATAATTACAGAAATCGACAAGAGGAAAATGTTCTCAACCTGGCAAAAAGGAAAGCGGAAATGGTAAAGCAGCTTGGAGAAAAAATCTCACTTCCACCCATGTCTCCATATTTCCGAAGAATTGTGCACGTGTACATCAAGGAAAACTTCAAAGACCTTGCGACATCGAGCGCGGGAGAGGGGGACAAAAGGCACATTGTCATTAAGCCAAGCTAGTGAAAGTTTCAACAACAGTTAAAATAATAGGAGCCTCTTTGATATTCGCCTCACTAACGAGCGGGGCACAGGCAGAAAGGTTCATATTCAGCGATGTGGCGGAAGGGCACAAGAACTTCGTGGCAATTGAGTGGCTTCGCAACAACAACGTTGTGAGCGGATATTTGGACGGATCCTTCAAGCCGGAGAAAGAAGTAAATCGGGCAGAAGCATTGAAAATGGTTTTTAGATGCTTGGAGATAGAAACTGACTTAGAAGGAGAAGTGGAATCATTCCCGGACGTGCCTGAAGAAAGCTGGTTCTCAGAGTATGTAAAAAAAGCGCAAGAAATGGGAATAGTCAGCGGATACGAAGACGGCTATTTTAGGCCGGAAAACACAGTAAATTTGGCAGAAACATTGAAAATAACTTTTGAAACATTCGGTACATATCCGGAAACGGTGGAAGAAAACCCGTTCAACGACGTTCCAATGGACTCATGGTTCGCCCCTTACGTGCAAGCCGCGAAAGAAAAAACCGCGCTCTGGATAAATTTGGACGGGAACATACACCCGGAAAACCACCTGACTCGCGGAGATATCGCGGATTTAATTTACAAAATAAAAACGAAAAACTCAGGAAACGCATTTGGGAAAATCACATACTATGGGGGGGGGTTTAACGGACGCGGCACCGCATTCGGAGAAATTTTCGATGAAAACGAAATGACAGCCGCTCACCTAACCCTCCCCCACAATTCAATGGTAAAAGTTACCAATCTTGAAAACGGCAAAGAAGTTACAGTCCGCATAAACGACCGCGGCCCGCACACAGAAGGCCGCGTCCTCGACCTCGCAAAAGCCGCATTCGAAAAAATCGCCCACCCGGGCGAAGGCTTAATTTACGGAAAATATGAAATACTTTCCACACCATGACATCTGAAGATAAAATCTTTAAAAAAAGGAGATACAAAATAAAGAAAAAGCAAACTTTCTCTGAAAAGGCAAACCGCGTCATATTTCGTTTAATAATAACCCTTGGGATTTTCATAGTCATACTGAGCGTCGCACTCATATTCTCATCAAGTAAATTCTCCCAAAACGGATACATCTTAAAACAAGCTCAAACCCAAAACGACAAACTCCGAATTGAAAAAGAAGAACTCAGAACCAAGGTCGTAAAAGTCCAATCATTTCAAAATATCCAAGATACAGAAAAAGTAAATTCAATGGAACAACCGGAAACAAAAGAATACCTGGAAAACTAAAGAACCCTACTATTAGACTTCACAAGCTTTATTACCTTGATAACAGCCTCCGCCCAATCATACTTCGCGCTCTCTTTTGGCATAAACGCCGTCTCTCCCCTCGGAGTAAACGTAGCTCCCCAAGCCTCAAGCACCTCAACATAAGGTGAATAAGTGGTATTCGCGGGAACATCAGCAAAAGTTGAACCATCCTCTTTTAGAATAAATGGAAGTTCAAAAGCTTTCACGACCCAAATCGCAACATCGAAACGCGCAATCTCTTGATCCGGCTTAACACTTCCGTCAAAATACGGCTTCAAAGCGCCATCCGCAACCAACGCTGTAACATACTTATAACAAGGATCTGCGCTTGCCATATCCTTTGGAGCCTCCTTCGGAGTTCCAAGTGAAACCCCGGCCGCATCAACCAACATCGCCGCAAAATGCTTCCTCTTCACGGGAGTTTTTGGATCTTTGTATAAACTTTCCGAGAAACACTCTCCGGAGGAAGATCCCACACCGGGTTTTACAGCGGGCTTTACGGAGACCTCCCCACTCACCACCTTGCTTTCAGGTTCGGAAGTATATACATCTACCTCTCTTGTTGGACGATCAAAGAACCTGCCTTGAAACACATCTCCACTTCCAAGATCAAAATAAAAATATCCCACAAGAAGCCCCGAACATACCATCAACATCGCAATAAACAGCAAGAGACGTTTCTTACTCTTACGCCTTTCCTGTTCAGCGGGCATCTCCTGAGGATGCGTATTCAGGTTAAAACCAGTCTTTTGAGGCTGGTTTTGCGAATTAGAAACCCGGTTCGGCTCCTCGACTTTAATGTTAAATTTATTTTGATTTTGGTCGTCCATCTCACGCAATTATACCACAAAACAGGCTTCTGGAAAACCCCCAGCCACCACTCGAGAATTCGTTGACTACAAAGTAAAAATCTATATACTTACAAACGCATTTTAGTACCTTCAAATTAAGGGGCCATCGTCTAGTGGTTAGGACACCAGGTTTTCATCCTGGTAACGGGGGTTCGATTCCCCCTGGCCCTGCCATGATCCAACGAACTTTTGGATAAATAAAGCCGCGAGCACTCACGGGCAGCCGAAAGCTTAAAATCCGCTTGCAAATCCCTAGTAATGCGCTAGAATATTAGCGCGATTTAACCTAGGGAATGCCAGAAAAGATTATATATCTCGACCACGCCTCGACAACACCGATGGACGAATCAGTCCTAGATGCGATGAAGCCTCTTTTCGCAGACAATTACGGAAATCCGAGTTCTTTCCATCAAATCGGACAGGAAGCAAAAAAAGCGTTGGACGAAGCACGCGAAACGGTTTCCCAATATTTAAATTGCTCACCACAGGAAATAATTTTCACGGGCGGAGGCACGGAAAGTGTCAATCTGGCAATTCAAGGCGTGGCCCGCGCTCATAAAGAAAGAGGCAAACACATAATCACATCTACAATTGAGCACAAGGCTGTATTAAATACGTGCAAAGCATTGGAAAAAGAAGGGTTTGAAATCACGCGCCTCAAAGTGGACCGCTGCGGACTTGTTGATCCCCGGGATCTCAAAAAAGCAATCCGCAAAGATACGATTTTAGTTTCAATCATGTACGCAAACAATGAAATCGGAACCATTGAACCGATTCAGGAAATCGCAAACGTGATAAAGGCTTCAGAAAGCAAGCCCTTCTTCCACACAGACGCGTGTCAGGCGCCGGGATACCTCGACATTGACACAAAACGCCTGGGCGTAGACCTGATGACAATAAACGGGAGTAAGATATACGGACCAAAAGGGGTCGGAGTCTTATTCAAGAAAGCAGGAATCAAAATCCAGCCACTCATCTACGGTGGCGGACAGGAGGAAAACTTACGAAACGGAACAGAAAATGTCGCAGGAATCGTGGGACTCGCAAAAGCTTTGGAACTCGCACAAGAAAACAGAGAAAAAGAGAGCAAGCGCCTTATTGGGCTCAGAGAAAAGCTCATAAAAGGCGTACTGAAAATTCCAAAAACATTTATAAACGTGCATCCGATAAAGAGACTGCCAAACAACGCAAATATTTCATTCTTGGATGTCGAAGGGGAGTCAATTCTCCTATACCTGGATAGCTACGGGATATGTGTCTCAACAGGTTCA
>JAHKBB010000066.1 GCA_018826445.1 Patescibacteria group bacterium
ATCCCATTATTTCGAGTTCTTTAGTTAAATTTGAATAAAAATAATGAATATAAATCGGAACACCAACGATATATTCTTGAATCACATAGTCGTCATCTCCCGGGTATTCAGCAATTCTTTCGTAAAACTCCTGAGGATTATTTGCGATGAAGTACCCTTTTCCGCCGTGCGCTCCATGAAATTTAATAATTACGGCTCGATCAATTTCATCCGGATGTTTGAAAAGCCTGGGCAGTCTGCACCCCGCGGCTTTTAGCCATTCCTTCTCTTTTACTCTGTTCGATTCCCATTCAAGAATCCCTTTAGTTCCATAATGCATCACCTTCACTTTCTTCATTTTCTCAGGCCCGATATAGCTGACAAAAGATCCGTGCGGTATCAAAATCGCATTCTTTTTAACCAATTGTTTCTCAATCTTGAAAAAATCAGCAAAAGAATCGACTTCGATAATCTCATCCGCGACTTTGTAGCTCTCGTAAGGCTTTCGAGCACCCTTTTTGCAAATACAAATAGTCCCAAAACCCTCATCCTTTGCGCCTTTTAGTATCTGCAAAGCAGTATGACTTCCGAGTGTAGCTATTTTGTAATCTTTTATATTTCCCATGCGCCCCCATTAATTTCGATCTTTTGACTATAGTAAAAAGAAATCACGGATTTGTCAAATAAAAAACAAAAAATTTAGGTGGTCAGACTTCACCAATTCAATTTTTCCAGATCAGCGGGGTTCTCAAAAAGCCACATTATATACGGCAATGACATGAGGAAAATAATAAGGAACGCAGCCAGTAGTAGGTAAAATGCAAATCCAAGTAGAGTGTGCTTCTTGAGGAAATACATTAGAAACGAAACCGCGGCAAGTCCTGTTAACGCGGACATTGCAAATCCAATAATAAATATCCATAGATCAAAAGGGGCATCAGTCAGTATCCCCGGATTATAATTCACATAGGTCCAAATCCCGGCCCCAAACATAGCGGGAGCGCCGAGCAGGAATGAAAATCTCGCAGCTTTCTCCCTCTCAAGACCGCTAAAGAGTCCCGCAACTATAGTCAATCCGGATCTGGAAACCCCGGGGATAAGAGCTATAGCCTGAGCGATACCAATTATTATCGCTTTCCACCACTTAAGGCCCGTCTTCTCCGTTTGAAAGCCAATCATTTCCCCAATAATGAAAATAATTCCCACGATAAGCATCGCCATCGCAACCATAAAAGGGTCTCGGAACACGACGTCTATCTGCTTTTCAAAATAAACGGCGGTAATAACAGCGGGAACCGTCCCAATGATGATGAAAAGTATTAATTTGCTGTATTCCTCCGTAATTTTCCCAATGAATAGCTTGAAAAACGCCTTTATCAAATTCCAAATATCTTTCCTGAAATAAATCAAAATGGAAGTCAGCGTTCCGAGATGAACGGCAACATCAAAAGCCTTGTGTTTTTCAAAGTCCAAACCAAGAAAATGTTCAATTACGACTAAATGTCCCGAGGATGAAATGGGGAGAAATTCGGTAACCCCTTGTATAAATCCCAGTATTATTGAATCCAAAATCCCCACTTTTAGTGCTTAAAGAATCTGTGCCCGGTAATAACCATCGCGAGTTTTAGTTCATCGGCTTTTTTGAAAACCTCCTCATCTCGAATGGAACCACCCGGCTGTACTATAGCACAAACCCCGGCTTTCGCAGCTTCTTCGACAGCGTCCGGGAATGGGAAAAATGCATCGGATGACATGACAGATCCAAGGGCTTTCCTTCCGGCCTTCTTTGCGGCAATCCATGTTGAATCAACCCTGGACATTTGTCCTGCTCCGATTCCTGTTACGGTGTCATCATCCGAACCTTTGCGCGGAACAGCCGCAAACACCACAGAATTAGATCTGACATGCTTCACAACCTTAGTTGCAAAAATCATAGCCCTGATCTGCTCTTTGCTAGGTTTCTTCTTTGTGACGACCTTCATGTCCTTTTCGCTAAGCTGGTACATGTCTTTTTCCTGGACCAGCACGCCTCCGGCAACTTTCTTCACATCGATCCTCTGAGTATCAAGCTTTAGCGGTCCGGTTTCAAGAAGTCTTAAATTCTTTTTATTCATTAGTTGCTCCAAAGCCTTAGGCTCAAATTTCGGAGCAATGATAAGCTCAATGAAAAGCTTGTTTTTCTTTATATAATCCACGATCTTCATATTCACAGGCTTGTTGCACGCAATAACACACCCAAACGCAGAAACCGGATCTACCCTATGAGCAAGTACAAACGCTTTTTCAATAGTCTTTGACGAAGCGACTCCGCAAGGATTGTTATGCTTGATAACAGCACATGTTGGTTTCTTGAATTCTTTTACCAATTCGAGCGCGGAGTCAGCATCCAATAAATTATTAAACGAAACTTGTTTACCGGAAAGTTGCTTTGAATTTGTAACGTTTGGATCTGTATTTACAGGGCTCCTAAAAAACCAGGCCTTTTGATGTGGATTTTCTCCATATCGGAGATCAAAAGCCTTGTCATATCTAAGTTCGAATACTTCAGGCGCATCCGTGAGTTTTCTAAAATACGATTCAATAGCGGAATCATATGCCCTAACTCTTTCAAACGCTTTCCAAGCCAAATACTCTTTTGTTGCGGGTGTCGTGTCTTCATTTTCCTTCAATTCCTCAAGAACTTTTTTGTAATCCGCGGGATCGGCAAGAACCGTTACATATTCATGATTCTTCGCGGCCGCACGCATGAGCGAAGGTCCTCCAATGTCAATTTGCTCAATTACCTCCTTCTTTTTCGCGGTTTTCTTCGCAGCGGTTTTTTTAAATGGATACAAATTACAAACCACAAGATCAATCATCTTAATCTTATTTTTCTTCGCTTCATTCACATGCTTCTTGCTGTCACGCACTGCCAAAAGTCCTCCATAGATAGCAGGATGCAACGTCTTTACCCGACCATCCATAATCTCCGGGAAGCCGGTATACTTAGACACATCCACCACCTTCACTTTCGCTTTCTTCAATACCTTCGCGGTTCCACCACTGGAAATAATCTCGACACCGTGCTTTTGCAAACCCTTTGCAAGTTCAACTACTCCTGTCTTGTCAAACACGGAGATCAAAGCTCTTTCGATTTTCATAGGAAAGGGGGTAAAAAGTTTCAAACCTTTTGTATTGTAGTTCCCAGGCAAAAATTGTCAACGTAACTCATCCACCCCGCCGCTATCATCATTTATCTCGGCATGTCTGGTATGCTACGTGATTCACTTTATCATCATTTATCTCGGCATGTCTGGTATGCTACGTGATTCACTTGCACTCATCCACCCCACATTTGCCGCCGTTCACGACCGGTATGCCATGCCATCTGCTACACCTCATCCACCCCGCCCTTGCTACACGGATTACACCGCAAAACCCGCCAGGTGGCGCGCGGAACCCCGCGAACCACCCCGTATTTCTTTAGGGCTTTCTTCCCGTACTCGGAACAAGTCGGATGAAATCTACAGTACCCGTGGGGGAACATATGTCTGATAAAACCGTGATCGGGAGACAATGTTTTTTGATAGATTTTTATGAGCAAAATCAGCGCGTTCCGTGGGATGTGAAGAATGGTTTTTAACACAGTAAATGGGTATTCGTGCGGATGCGACTCTTAGTATAGCAAAAATAGACAAAATTAGTATGGCAAAGGTGAGTAGAGTCGGCACGGCTTGCAGGATTTGATGACGATCTTGACACGGCAAAGGTGAGTGAAATCGGCACGGTTTGCAGGATTTGATGACGATCTTGGCACGGCAAAGGTGAGTGAAATCGGCATGGCTTGCAGGATTTGATGACGATCTTG
>JAHKBB010000008.1 GCA_018826445.1 Patescibacteria group bacterium
CTCCGCGCAAAACTCTTGAAAAAACCCACAAAAACCGCCCAAAACTGTTAATACGAAATTTACACTCTCCACGCAAAACCTCCAAAAAACCCAAAAAAACCACCAAAAAACTGTCAACACATTTTTCGTATCGCATGTACTCAAATTCCAAAACCACTACCAAAAAGTCGTCACTATGAAATTTCACATTGCTTGCGCGAAACCAATTCTTCACGAAACCAAAAAACCGTCACCACGAAATTCCCACATTCACCACATTGCTCACCCCAAACCCAAATCCCCCAGCTCCACCAAAAAACTGTCAACACATTTTTCGTTACTGTCACCACAAATTCCACAGCTCCACCCAAAAAGCCGAAAGCACGAATTCCCACATTCCCCACATCGCTCACCTCAAACCCAAATCCCACAGCCTCACCAAAAAGCCGTCACCACGAAATTTTACATTGCTTGCGCGACCCCAATCCTTCACGAAACCAAAACCCGTTAACATGAAATTTCCAGATTGCTCACCACAAATCCCGACTCTGGCTCCACCCCAAAACCCGTCACCACAATTTTCACACAGTGCCTTACTTCTACGCATTCGTCAGGAAGTGTTTAATAATTTCTTCTGTTCCCTTTATATCTTCCGGCATTTTTGAAATGACTTTTTGGATGTGTCCTTTTTGATATCCGAGACTTACAAGTGCCTCTACCGCATCTTCGTCTACATCCTTGCCGAGGCCTTTGTATTCTCTTTCTCCTGTACCTACTTTTCCTTTTAGTTCAAGGACTATTCTCTCTGCTGTTTTCTTTCCTATTCCGGGGATTTTACTGATCGCATTGGTGTCTTCGTTTAATATTGCTCCTTTCATGCTTTCTATCGGAACTGCGAGAATATCCATTGCGAGTCTTGGTCCAATTCCGGAAATCGAGATTAGATCTTTTAGGAAATAATATTCTTCCACTGTTTTTACTCCATATAGACTCAAATCATCTTCGCGGACGTTTGTGTGGATGAAAAGTTCGAGATTGTCATTTTCCTCGATTTCTTCGAGTAGGGGAGTTGGCACATTTACCAAATACCCGATCTTCCCCGTATCCAAGATGATTTGTCTGTTCAATTTTCTGAGAACTTGCCCTTGTAGGTATGCGATCATTTTTCCTTTTTTAGTGGTTCTGGCCCGCCTTAGGCGGGCTGTTCTTTAATTTTGTAATTCTTTTGCCTGTTGACTCTTCCATGAGTTTTTGGAGTTCAAAGACGCTCTTACCGCTTATGTGCATTCTTTTTCTTTTTTTGTAGTCTTTTTGACGGTAGAGTTTGTCAGTCTTTTTTTCCTCATTTTCCTTGTCTATGACCATATTGCTTTAGAAATTTCCTTTTGAATTGGGAAAACTTGCTGTCATCGATTGATTCTCGAATTTGACGCATTAAGTTTAGCAAAAAGTGAATGTTATGGATAGTGAGAAGCCGAATGCCCAAAACTTCTTTTTCGGTGACTAAGTGTTTAATGTAGCTGCGCGTAAAATTTTGACAACAATAGCATTCACATCCTTTGCAAAGTGGTTTGGAATCGGCTTTGTATTTCTGATTTGTGATAGAGTGTCTACCTTTTTCGCTCCAGAATGTTCCGTGTCTTGCGATTCTGGTTGGAAGGACACAATCAAACATGTCCATACCTCTTTCTATGCATTCGAGCAGATCTTCCGGAGTTCCGACCCCCATTAAATATCGCGGTCTATTTTTCGGTAGATGCGACTCCACTATTTCTATGGTTTCGTACATTTTCTTTTTTCTTTCACCAACACTCAAACCTCCGATTGCTATCCCCGGGAGATCAAGCTCCGCCATGAATTTCGCGGATTCTATTCGTAAGTCTTTGTACGTGACTCCTTGAACGATAGGGAAGAGGGCTTGGTTTTTGTTCTTGTGTGTCTTTTTGCATCGAACCGCCCAATCATGAGTTCGATCCATTGCTTCTTTCGCATATTTCCTAGATGAATTTCCGGGCGCGCATTCATCGAATGCCATTATTATATCCGCTCCCAGGTCGTTTTGGATTTCTATCGCTTTTTCCGGGGTGAGAAAATGTTTTTTGCCATCAATGTGAGATCGGAATTCGACCCCATTATCTTTAATCTTTACTGAAATTTTTGTCTTTTTACCGTCTACATATCCTTTTTCCTGGCCAAGTGAAAAGACTTGAAACCCTCCGGAATCTGTGAGGATCGGTCCATTCCAGCCAGTCCATTTGTGAAGACCGCCGAGCTTCTTTATAATTTTTTCTCCGGGTCTCAAATATAAGTGATACGTATTTGCGAGGATTATATCAGCTCCGAGTTCCTTTAATTCTTTTGGGCTTAATGTTTTTACTGTTCCAAGAGTTCCGACTGGCATAAAGGCGGGTGTTTTAATATTTCCATGCGGAGTCTTAAATACGCCTGTTCTGGCACAGCTTTTCGTATCCTCTTTTTTAAGTCTAAATTCAAACATAGCGGGGATATATTAACAAAAAAAGGCTCCACACGAAAACATATGGGAGCCTTCTCTCTTTGGTTGAAGCGAATTATTCAGCGGCTTCTTCTTCCATAACTTCTTCAGCAACTGCTTCTTCAGCAACTTCTTCTTCCATAACTTCTTCAACTACTGCTTCTTCTGTAGCTTCTTCTTCGACTACACCAGTGTCTACGCATCCTGCGAATAGAACTGTTAGCAGTCCACCGATAGCTAGAAGGCCTGCAAGCTTTTTGAGCATTGTATTTAGGTTAATTTTTAATTATTTTCCCTCTGTTGGTTTTAATTATAACTTTGGGTAGAATCTTGTCAAACTTCATGCAATCTATTAAGTTGCGAACTTTTTTAATTATTGGATAGTCTTTAATAGGTTTGATTCCTTAAGAGGTGGTCTGCGAGGACAATTGCAGTCATTGCTTCCGCTACGATAACTATTCTTGGAACGATACATTTGTCATGGCGTCCTTTGCCTCCAATGCTCGGCGTTGGTTTAACAGCAATCCTTATTTTTATGTCATTCCCGTCTGAAATTCCTCCTAAAATCCCGCCCGCATGATTTTCACCGACTTTTACATTTTCTGATCCCTTCATCTCGGCCGCGCGGAATCCGGCTCCAATTTCCACTCCCTTTACGGCTCCGATAGACATTAAAGCTTTTGCGAGTTCCGCATCCAATTTATCAAATACAGGTTCGCCGAGTCCCGCTGGAGGATTTTTTACAGTAATTTCAACAACTCCACCACATGAATTTTTGCTTAGTTTCTCTTCCTCTATATATTTCCCAATATCTTTTATAGTGATGTTCGATTTCCTTAGTTTACCGACTTGCGTGATTTCTCCCGTTATTTTTACATTCTTTGGCAGGATCTTTTTTGCGATTGCTCCCGCTATAACTCGAGAAACGGTTTCTCGTCCGGAAGCTCTGCCTCCGCCTCGATAATCTCTTATTCCGTACTTGAGTTGATATGTTTTGTCCGCATGACCTTCTCGGAATGCGTTTTTGAGGTGGGTGTAATCTTTTGATCTTGCGTCCTTGTTCTCTATTAGTATAGAGATAGGGGTTCCGGTCGTTTTCCCCTCAAAAACGCCTGACAAAATAACAACTTTGTCAGTTTCTTTTCTCGGTGTACTTACTTTCGCAGACTTCGATTTTCTTTTATTGACCTCTTTTTGAATGTCGCTTTCTGAAAGTTTGATTTTACTTGGACAGCCATCAATAACAACTCCCAGTGCTTTCCCATGAGATTCGCCCCATGTGGTTATTCTGAATGTGTGGCCAAATGTATTACCCGGCATCTGAATATTTTTATGAAGATTCTTCCTCTTTTTCCACTTTCTTTGGCTTGTTTCTGTCTTGATATGCTTTTGCTTTTTCCATCTTCTTCTTGAACTTGTCTACTTGTCCGGTACTGTCTACAAGTTTTTGTTTACCTGTGTAGAATGGGTGACATGCGGAACAAAGCTCTGTTTTCAGATCTTTTGTGGTTGATCCAGCTTTAAACTTAGCGCCGCAGGCGCAAGTAATTACTGCATTGCCGTCATATTGTGGGTGTATTCCTGATTTCATCCTTGTTAGTAGTTGGGACCAAATTAGGACTTTGTCCTCTTTGGTCTGTTCTTAGATTTTTTTGCCAGCCCAATATAATTGAAAAGGATTATAAACGCAAGGGAAATTACTATTAGTAATAGGAGGAAATACAAGTATGTCTGATAGTTTATTGCGGTTACTGTAAATTCTTTGCTTCTGGTCTCTCCTTTATCGTCTGTTACCACGAGTTTTATGTTGTGAGAGCCTTTTTCAAAAGTTTTCTCTATCTTCTCTCCGGAACGCCGTTCGCCATCTACAATCCATTCGAAATTTACAATCTTTCCATCCTCATCAAATGAACTTGAAGCGTCAAAAGTGGTAGGGGAGTTTACCGGTACAAAATTTGGTTTGTTCTTCAGTACTATAAGGGGTCCTTTATTTTTTGAATTGAAATCGTCTGAATCCGCTATGCCGTCGTCATCATCATCTGTGTCTGTGTTGTCTCCGGTTCCGTCGTTGTCTGTATCTTCCCACTCATTTTTATTTGTTGGAAATGGATCATCTCCGTCCTGCACGCCGTCTCCATCCGAATCGCTTAAGAGCGGATCTGTTCCCGAACTTTTTTCTGAGGCATCCTTCACGCCGTCTCCATCATCATCGTCATCCGCATTATTACCGATTCCGTCTCCGTCTGTATCCTCCCATTCCATTGGATCAAATGGCAGCGCGTCTTCGTCGTCCAAGCGCCCATCGTTGTCATCGTCTGTGTCTGCGTTGTTGCCTGTGTTGTCTCCGTCTGTATCTTCCCATTCATTTCCGTCTAGTGGAAATGAATCTTCTCCGTCTTCGACGCCGTCTCCATCATCATCCGGATCTTCCGAGTTTGCTATACCATCTTTGTCAGTATCCTGGTGTACTGTCGCTGAAATTGAGGCTGTGTTGTTTGAAGGATCATCTATTTCTATATCCCATGGAACCAATTTGATGGATATGTTATATGTTCCGTAGACGTAAGGAATCCAGTCAACAAATACGTCATCCGTCTTTTCTGCAAATACCGAGATTGGTTGGTCTGTTCCAATCTGTTGGCCTGTTGTGTTGTTGATGAATTTCACTGTTCCGAGCAGGTCGTTTGTGCTGCTGTTGGCCGAAGTTGCGTATATTCTGACGCTTCTTCCTTCAAGGATGTATGAATTTGACAGCCTTACCGCATTTGGATTTATTGAAAGGTCAGCGAACACCGTGCCGGGGATTGCCAGCATCATGACTGCCGCAACTATTATAACCAACTTTTTCATAGAAGTTTAAGCTTTTACTTTCGTCTTTGCTTTCATTTTCGGTTCTTCTTCTTTTGGTTTCTCCTCTTTGGCCTCAAATAAGTAAAGAATGGAAATCGATCCCACTATATCTCCTTTGTTGAGACGCATCAAGTATACGCCCTGAGTTGATCTTCCTTGAGTCGGAATATTTTGGATCGGTAGTCTTATTAATTGGCCTTTCTTTGATATTAGCATTAGATCTCCCTCGTCTGAGTCGCGAAGTATTCTGGCTCCAACAACTTTACCTGTTTTTTCTGTTATATTTGCCGTTTTTGTTCCGGATCCGCCGCGAGATTGCATTCTATACTTGTCGATTCTTGTACATTTTCCGAGGCCATTTCTCATTACTACGAGAAGTCTTGCTTCTTCCGGATTCGCTACCACGTCCATTTCCACGACTTCATCTTTGTCTTTTAATCTGATTCCGCGAACTCCGATGGATGGTCGTCCCATTGGGCGAACGTCTTTTCCCTGGAATCTGACGCTTTGTCCGTTTCTCGTGATAATTACTACTTCGTCACTTTCTGATGCATCCCGGACCCATTCGAGAGAATCCCCGTCTCTAAGTTTTATTGCTATAAGTCCGCTTTTTCTTACATTATCAAAATCTTCTATAGAGGTCTTCTTCACTGTTCCTTTCTTTGTTGCCATGAACAGGTGATCTCTCTTCGTTTCCTGGTCTTTGCTTTCGATCAGCATGGCCGTTATTGTTTCTTCGTTGCGCAGTTGTAATAGATTTACGATTGCTTGTCCCTTTGCAGTCCTTGACGCCTGAGGGATTTCATATACAGGAAGCTTGAACACTCGTCCCTGATTTGTGAAGAATAATGCGTTGTCATGGGTCATTGCATATCTACTGATCTTGATTTCGTCTTCTTCCTTCGTTGTTAGTCCAATCACTCCTTTTCCGCCACGTTTTTGAGTCTTGAATGAAATTGGACTTACGCGCTTGACGTAATTTTCCTTAGTGATCATCATTACCATTGGCTCGTTTGGAATTGTGTCCAAGCTGGAGAATTTTCCGAGGCCCGTAGCGATGATCTTTGTTCTTCTTGGGTCGTTGTATTTTTCCTTAATCTCCGCAAATTCATGTGTCATGATTTTCTTGATCTTTGCCGGGCTCTTTAAGATTTCTTCCAATTTTGTGATTAATGCCAATTTCTCCTTGTATTCGTCCTCAATTTTCTTTCTTTCAAGTCCCGCAAGTGTTTGGAGTCTCATCTCGAGAATCGCACCCGCTTGAATTTCTGTGAGCTTGAATTTTTTGATCAATGAGGCTTGTGCGTCGTCTTTGTCTTTTGATTTCTTGATTGTTTCGATTACGGCATCAATATTTTTTAATGCTTTTGTTAATCCCTCGAGAATGTGAGCTCTTTCTTTCGCAACTTTCAATTCGTGATTAGTTCTATTCGTGATGACTGTAATTCTGTGTTCAATGAATTTTTCCAGAACCTGCTTGAGGTCCAAAAGTCGTGGCTGGATACCATCAACGAGTGCGATCATGTTCATGTTGAACGATGTTTGCAGTTGAGTGTATTTGAACAATTGATTTAAGATTTTCTTTGGATATGAATCTTTTTTGAGTTCAATAACAACGCGGATTCCTTCTCTGTTTGATTCGTCTCTGATGTCTGAAATTCCATTAACCTTTTTGTCGCGAACCAAATCTGCCATTTTCGAGATCAATGTGGATTTATTTACTTGGTATGGGATTTCCGTGACAATGATCGCGAATTTTCCATTCTTTCTTTCTTCAATCTCCGCTTTTGCACGTGTCACCATGCCTCCGCGCCCTGTTGTGTATGCTTCGCGGATATCTTCTCTGTTGTACAAAATTCCTCCCGTTGGGAAGTCGGGTCCTTTTATTATTTTCAACAAGTCGTCGATGGTTGTCTCCTTGTTTTCAGACAAATACATAAGCCCGTCTACAACTTCTCCCAGATTGTGCGGGGGAATGGATGTGGCCATTCCCACAGCGATACCCGTGGTTCCATTCAATAGGAGTTGTGGAATCCTTGCCGGAAGGACTTTTGGTTCCTTGAACTTCCCATCGTAGTTTGGAGCCCAAGGAACTGTTTCTTTGTCGATGTCGGCGAGCATTTCATCTGAAATCTTTTCCAGTTTTGCTTCTGTATAACGCATTGCCGCCGCATTGTCTCCGTCAATCGATCCAAAGTTGCCTTGTCCGCGTATGAGCTCATATCTCATTGAGAACTCCTGTGCCATTCTAACCATTGAGTCATATACCGCGGAATCGCCGTGTGGGTGATATTTGCCGAGTACTTCACCGACTACGGCCGCTGATTTTCGGAATGATGCGCTGAAACGAAGCCCCATATCGTGCATTGCATACAAAATCCTTCTGTGAACCGGTTTCATACCATCTCTTACATCTGGAAGCGCACGCGAAACGATCACGCTCATCGCATAGTCCAGGTAGCATGATTCCATTTCGTCTGAAATATCCTTATGGTTTCTATCCGTTGCTATTTCTTTTGTAGTTTCCTCAATTTTCTCGTCGATTTTTTCAGCTTCTTCGTCTATATTTCCCGGCTCATCACCAAACAGTTCCTGTTGTTCATTCTCTTCTTCGGGATTGTTCTCCTGTTCCGGATTATCATTTTTGTCTTTTTTAGGCACGGTATACCAGGCGTTAAAAATTACGTCGAGAGTAATCTAGCATTTTTTAGGATTGAATAAAAGGGATATTTTTGGTATAATGTCTTGATAAAAATTAAAAGAAAAACATAAAAATTTATGAGACGAATGACCCGTAAAATAAATGGAATTTTCTGTGGAGCTCCAAATAGGTCCGTTTTTTTGGTTCATGGAGCACACTTCCTGGAAGCTCCTGAACAGGGGAGTGGTGGTACCGAAGCTCCCGGGCAGGACCTGATTGCCAGGTTTGCTTCTATAGTCGAATCTCTTGATGAATTAAAGGTTCTCTTGTCTTCTGAAAATCTTGATATAGAAAGTCCTGAGATTAAAACTGCTATCTCTGATCTGAGGGCCAGAGTTATTAAGATCTTGGAAGGTTCTGACATTGATATTATGACGGAGGATGAAACTATGGATATTGCCGACACTTTGCTTGCTTTGAGGGATAATGCGTTGCCACTGATAGATTTGGTTGAAAAAACAGGGGATGTTGCTGAGAGGAAAAAGAACACAAATCATTTGCTTGGTTTAGTTAATAGAATTTTGTCGGATAAATTGTTTGAAGTTTGGAACACAAAACGTATTGGGATCGATCATCTAACCGGAGTCAAGGATAGGAAATATGGGGAGGCTACGATTCAATCTCTTTTGTCGAGAGGGCGTGACGGA
>JAHKBB010000135.1 GCA_018826445.1 Patescibacteria group bacterium
ATACATCAAAATTATAAAGTAGGAAATTAATTAATACCGGTTTCCCGTTAAGACAGGAAGCTGACCGAACAGCGCCAGTGTCAGGAAAATGTTGAAGGATTTGTAAAAGGGATATAAATTCATATACTATGAGACAGTGGAAGAGTCGTCTAAAAAGCCTTATACTGCCTTGTATACATTAATCCGATACCGAGGTTGCCAGAATCCCTGCGACCCCTACCGGGGAGCATCAAACAGCGCAAAACGCGCGAAGTCCAGCTTCGCGCGTTTTGCTATTCTTGCAGCGTAAGCAATTTATTTTTTAGAATTAATTTGCTTCTTAAGCATGATAACAGTTCTCTTTTCTCAAATATCTCACCTTCCCTAAGAATGTATTTAGCGTAATTTCGTATATCTATATCTTTCGCTTTCTGATTTTCTTTTTCATTAATGCCGAGCATGCCCATTTGAAATTTTCTGTACCGTCCAATTTCTTTTTCAATTTTTTCTCTGACACCGATTTTATCAAGTTTTACTGTGTCAAGAATTTCTGAGAGCTGTTCAATAAGTTCTTCTTCATTGATGTGTCCGCACTTGCAGTCATTTTTCCATCGTTTGCTGCAACTATAGTAGACGTGTCGATTTACACTTCCATCTTTAAGTTTTTTGAATTTTTCGTCAGCAGTGATTCCTGCTCCGCAGTATCCACAGGTAATAAGTTTTGTAAAAGCGAATTCTTTACTGCCCGAGTAGACAAGAAGTAGATAACTAAACAACGCAATTTAGTTGAAAAATGCTAAAATTTAAGGCATTGCACGGAGTATGAAAAAACACATCATTATTGCTACATATGACGGAATCGGTACTCACTACTCAGGAGTAGGGACTATTGCAAAAAATATCGTTGATTCATTTACTATTCTTTCGGATAGAATAGATATAAAAATTAGTATTGCATATGTGAATGTAAATAAACAATCAAAGGTGTTTAATGAAGAATGTTTTGAAGCAGCAAATAACTTGATTACTAAAACCAAGGGCAAAATGATTTCTTTGTGTAATACCACAAAAGGTCAGAGTGAATGGGATATGTGGAGAAGTTTTGATGAGTGGAATTATACTTGCGTTTCTTTGGTTACTGCTCTCAATCTAATTTTGGATCAAAATGAAGAGAATTTTATTCTTTTGAACGATACACCTTTTTTGTTTTTTGCTAAATATAAAGATTTAGTAAATGATAAAAATATTAAATGTTTTTATTTTCCATTAAGTACTGGTAAAAACCACGCTTTTGGCGATCAAGACTGGAGAAATAACCGTATAAGGGTGGAACAAAAATGTTTTGATCTAGTTTCAAAAGATTATAACTCAAAAGTCATTGCTTTGGGTAAAAGATTCGCAGAAAGAATGTCCGAAGATTACGGCTTATATTTTGGGAAGGATGATTTTTTACAAAACGGTTTATTTTTTGATAGATATATGGATTATCTAGACAGAAAATTTACAAATCAGGATTTAAAAAAGTTTGGCATAGAGATTGAAAAAGATAGCAAGTTAATCTTTGCTTGGGGTCGTTGCTCTGTCGCTAAGGGCTTTAAGGAGCTCGCATTAGCATGGGTGAAAGCACATAAACAATTGCCAAATCACTATTTAATTTTACAAATACCAAACAACTCCGGCGAACCGAATTATTTTTTTGAAGTCCAAGAGATCTTAGCCAGTACATCAAGATATATCGTAATAGATGATTTTAATCCTGAAATATGGAAAACTATATTGAGAACAGAGAGTACTGATGTGGTGTGCATACCATCAATTATGGACCCATTTCCACATACATCAATAGAAGCGAAGTTTTTCTCGAGTGGAATGAATTACATTACTATTATTAGTGATGTTGATGGTGCTGTTGACGCGTTTGGCCGTAACGAATCTCTCTATGTTGATCCTAGAAATACGGAATTGTTTGCACAGAAAATAGTTGAAGCTATCACTATGGATTACAAAAGTAGAAGAAAGATTATAGATAGAAATAAAGAAACAATTGATAAATTTAATTTCCCTGAGATTTTAGAAAAGTTTATTAGAAACAATATCATGGAAATATGATTTTTCGCTGGTCAATTTGGGGTAGCCATACTTCAAAGAATATCGAGTTACTGCGCTATAGTATTTTGAGCTTTAAAAAACAATTCGGGAATAATCATAAATATATAATTTATACAGATAACAAAGAATATGTTTCTAAATATTTTACTGAGAGTGTAGATGTTAGGCAATTTCCGATAGATAAGGGCTTGTTATTTTGTGTAACCTCTAAAGCTACGTGGATGAAGTGGTGCCCAGCATCAAGGATTGATATTAATCAGACGGAATTTTACATAGACTCAGATGTTTTTTTATTAAAATATCCCAAAGAAATAGATTATTTTTTATCCAATCCCAAAAAGAAATTTGCCATAATGGACGAATTTTTTGGCCAATCATGGCAACATGGGGCAATGAGTAAAAGGGCAACACCTGATACTCCTTACGTAAACGCCGGTTTTTTCGTTCAGAAAGCTGGTTACGATATTACTTCTGATCTAATAAAAGAATATGAATGGTGGAAAGATAATATCAAGAAGACAGAACAAACTCATCATGATGAACAAGGCGCGTTAGCTATTGCCCTTACGAAATTTCTAAAGAATGGTGCACTATATATCTTCCCAAAAGATAGATATATTCTTATTGGAGATAATGAAAATACAGAGATAGAGAATCTTAACGATGTAACACTCCTTCACGCAGTCTATCCGGACCACTCAGCGTTTTATAAATTCAAAGATTATTTTGATAATCTACTTAAATAGCAAGTTACAAAATTAGACCATAAAGGTTATAATTGGTTATATGGGATATAGTAAGATTGCAATTCTCATGTCGGTAAGAAATGAGGAGTCATATATAGATTTAAATATTTCCTATCATCTTGACCTTGGCTTTGATTATATATTTATTGCAGATCACTGTTCAACAGATGGTACAAGAGAAATACTTAATTCATATAAGGATGATCCGCGAGTCATCGTGATTGATGAAAAAGATCCAATTTTTGATCATGCCAAAATTATTAATAAACTTCTTAACTATGCGAAGTTAAATTATGAAATTGATTGGTTTGTTTTTTTAGATGTTGACGAATTTCTTTCTGTAAAAGACAAGACTGTTCACGATTTTATAAAACGTTTGGAAGATAATAATATCCCGTATGTAACTATCGGTTGGGCCAATGCATTATTTGATTATACTTTTTCTGATTATACTTGTTCGCCGACAAACCCTATCGATACAACAAAATATTATTATCCATGGTCAGAAAAAGATTGGCAAGAATATGGTCATTTTAGGAAGGCTATTGTGAAAAATCATGAAAATATGGAGATTGTTGTGGGCGGACACTATGTAAAAACAGAAAATAATCCAGAATTCTTCGGTGAATATCATTGGAACCCCTTTATTGTTCCTAAGGATGAGGCAAAGTTGTTACATTTTGAGTTTAGAGGAAAGGCAGAAGATATTTATAAAAAATGGGAAAAATTGGCAAAATTTGAAAATGATTCAACCTCTGACCTTGATGTTCCTTGGATGGAGAGAATTCAAACGATTAGAAGATATGTCGAAGAGTTCAAAGATAATATTGATAAAATAAATAAACGCTGGTTTTCTGAACATAGAACATTTTGGGGCACAGTTATACCTAATGAAAGAATTATTTACGATACAACATTGGTTATTTGGTATAGAAAATATTTTCGAAAGAAAATAGAAAGCGGAAAAATTAAGTCAGTTTGTTTGGTTCGTGATGGACACTTGGGTGATGTAATAATGACCGAACCCGTTGCACGATTTTTATCAAAATATGTGGACAAAATTTATTTAGCGACGAACATAGAAAATGCTGAATTAATATTCAGTACTTATGACAAAGTGTATAAATATAGCCGAGTTAATTCAGGAGAAATTGGTTGTGACATGATGATAAAACTGATTCATGAATTTAGCAACAATCAAAAAACATACATACAGGGATATATGGAGTCGGTTGGTTTTGGCGAGATAATCGTCGAAGACAACCCAATACTAAATAGTAATTGGGATAATATTGTTGAAGGCGAATATATTCTCATCGCCCCATTTACAAGTTGGTGGGAGGAGAAAAAAAGGAATTGGGGATATAAAAAATTTTCTGAACTTTCAAAATTGCTGGAGGCAGAATATGCTATAAAGTGTATATTACTTGAAAAGCATTATGCACTCGAAGAGATGATGTCGCTTATCAGACACTGCAAGTTTTTTGTTGGAAATGATTCAGGCCCGGCAATCATTGCCCAAAGTTTCAAAAAGAAATCTTTTATTATTTTTGGAGCGACTCATCCAAAGTATATGCATTTATCA
>JAHKBB010000067.1 GCA_018826445.1 Patescibacteria group bacterium
CAAAGACAGCCGCAGAAACCGCAAAGACAGAGGCAGAAACCGCAAAGACAGAGGCAGAAACAGAATTAACAACAGCAGAAGCGGCAACTCCAGTAGATCCAGCCGCAGTAGAAGCTGCAAAAACCAAAGTTGAAGAGGCAAAAGTCACATTAACAGCTGCAGAAACAGCGTTTACAGAAGCGGAAACAGCAGTGACAAACGCAGAAACAGCGTTTACAGAAGCGGAAACAGCCGCGGAAAACGCGGAAACAGCGAAGGAAGAAGCGGAAACAGCGTTAACGGAAGCAGAAATAGCAGCAACAGCAGCCAAAACAGAACTGGACGCGCTGTAAAACATTATCGCAGCAATAAAAGTTATTCGTAAAGAGGCTTAAGAGGTAGATTTATTCCGCTTCTTAGGCCTCTTACATATCAGGTTAAGAAGAGAGTAAAATGGACGACCCAAAAAAATTAGACAAATTAGAATCATCAGAAAACTTGCCAAGCTTGGAAGACGTTGATACAGCGGTGCAAAACATAGAAACGAGTATTTCCAGAATAAAAGAAGCAATCAGAAAAACAAGAGAGGATGAAAAACCTGACCGGCTAACATCATTACGAGAACTGGAGGCCAAAGCCTTGGAACATCAAGAAAAGGTAAAAAACTATCTTGCTCCGGTACTAAATTCAAAAAGCCCAAAATATAAATCGTCAAGAGAATCATCGGAATCCGCACTCTCGGCTTTTCGTGAATGTGTGGAAACGGATTTGCAAGACGCTATAAATATTGAAATAGCTGTTCAAAACCTGGAACTAAGTATTTCAAAAATAAAAAAGGCTAAAAAACATCCGGGATTAAAAGCAAAGGCTGAAGAATATGCGAAGACCGTAAAAAAATATTTCGATTCTACTTTGGATCCAAAAAGTCCGGGGTATGCCGCGGCACAGAAATGTGCTGAAAAAACCCTTACGGCTTTTCGGGAAGTAATTGATGATTTTGATAAAAAGCTGTCTTCATTGGGCCTGACCGCGAAAGAGGAAAAACGTTTGGCAAGTTATACGTCTAAATACTCACAGGAGAAACATTCGCATGATACTTTTAACCGGACTTTCGAAAAGAGATTGGAAGATCATGAAATTTTACTTGGGGATATATTTGAACCAACCAAGACCACAAAGCTGAAACAAGAGATCGGAATACTTCACGATGTGCTTTTCCCCACAGCAAATCATAAAGCGGTATTCATTGATATCGGTCCGGGAATTGCAAACAAAGATTTAGCCGTTAAAAATGGCAAAGGCAAGCCGGCAATCACTTTGCAGGAAATGGCGGATAAATTTCCGGAAATGCCGTGTTTTGCGCTCGATCTCCCGGACGAGATGGATGTATTTACCGGAAAGATATCAGCTAAAGAGGCGGGATATAAAATTGACCCAAACAAACGAGAGGAACTGCTTGCAAAGAAAAATATCCATTTAGTCAAAGGAGATGGATTAAAGTCCCTGAAAGAACAACTTGATGATCCTGATACAAATCCTTATTCGGAACGGCCAAGACCGGAGATAAATGAAAATACCACTTTAATTATCCGTGCGGCAAATTCAATCGATGTTTATTGCGATTGGGAAGATATTGAAAACGCCCTAAAACTTATAGCAGTTGACTTTAAAGATAAACCGGTATTGGTTTTCTTTAATAAAGAAATTCTGCTAAAACCTGAAGAAGAAACATCTTGGAAAATTATAGGACAAGTTTCCGACAGGGGATTCAACCACAAAAACCGAAATCTGTCTAGAAACGGACATCCCCCTTACAAACTTGATAAACAAGCGATTACTTCGCTGAACAAGCCAATTGCGGCGCCTGAGAAAATACCGGAAAAAGCATCTGAAAATTTCACGGAAATTCTTAACACACTGGATTACAGAAATATTAAGAAATTAGATGTATCAAAAGTGGAATTCTACTTGCTAAGTTTAAAGCAAGCTGCAGATGGAGGGGAACTTACTATTCAAGATGTTATAAAAAAAGTGATCCCGGAAAAAGAGTATTCGTTGGGACTATTTTATTCCAATAATTATATAAACGGGAAATTATCCGCTAAAGTTGGAACTTTTGGAGATAGAAAGAACGCTTTTACCGATTATTATCGCAAACTTTTAGAGTGTTCTGTCAGAGCAAAGACCGATGAAGAAAAACATCAAAAGGTTCTTGGGGAATTTGCAAAAGTTTTTGGAGAAAATATCGACTGGAAGCAAAAAGCGTATATGTTTTCGAATTCATCCATCGGGAATATTCCGGCAGAAAATATTTTACATGAAAATCATCCGGACGCTCTAGATGTTTTTTTTAGCGTCAAAAATGTGGAAGGTAAACAAATTGGTCCATCTATTCATTCAGTTTCAGCAGGTATTGTGATCGCATCTGCAAGTGATTGGAATGGGGGCAAAACCGAGAATTCATACAAAGGAGGAGGACTTAGTCCTAAAGCCGGGAATGGAATTGTTATTTATAACCCAATAGAGGGAAAATACTACTATTATGCCCATCTTTATAATGTAATAGTTGAAAAAGGAGACTTTATTAAAGCGGGACAAGTAATAGGAAAAGGAGGGGATACAGGGCAGCTTGCCATGAACAAGGGACGCGGGAAACATGTGCATTTTGAAATACATGAAAATACTCCGGGGAATAAACCACTTGATTCCTATGAATTAAGAGCATTGATTGTGGAGCAAAAGGGAAGATACTACGCGCAAAAGTAACTTCAAAAACCTTGCATAAAGTCCGAAATCCTGGTATTTATAGTAGACCGGGCTTTTTTATTACGATCCTGAATTATGGGAAAAGACGCAATCGTTGTTAAGGGAGCGAGAATACACAATTTGAAGAATTTAAATGTCGAGATTCCACGCGACAAATTAACTGTAGTAACAGGCCTGTCGGGGTCAGGAAAATCATCTCTCGCGTTCGATACAATCTACGCGGAAGGACAGAGAAGATATGTTGAAAGTCTTTCCACGTACGCGCGGCAGTTCCTCCAGCTCATGGAGAAGCCCGAAGTCGATTCGATAGACGGGCTCTCACCGGCAATCTCAATAGATCAGAAGTCAGCGCCGCGCAATCCACGCTCTACGGTAGGTACCGTCACCGAAATTTATGATTTTCTCCGCCTTCTATTTGCAAAAGTTGGACATCCACATTGTCCAAAGTGCAACAAACCCGTTACACGACAATCTGTGAGTCAGATTGTCGATATCGTCTCGGATTATGAAGAGGGAAAGAAAATCCTCATCCTCGCGCCCGTGATCAAGGGAAGGAAAGGTACCCACCAAAGAGTCATAGACCAGATCAAAAAAGAAGGCTTTGTGCGCATGCGCCTCAACGGAGAGGTAATGAGCGTCCTCGACATGCCGGATTTGGACGAAAAGAAAGCACATACCATAGATATAGTAGTAGACCGCTCGGCGGTGAAAAACTTTAAAAAAGAGATTAAAAAGCTCAAATCCGGTCAAGAGATAGAAATACCAAATCCGGACAGAACACGTTTAGCGGACTCGATCGAAACCGCTCTCAAAAAGGGCGAAGGGGTAATGATTATTCAGGACCATGATACCGGAAAGGATGAGGTGTTTTCAGAACACTTCGCCTGCCCGGACTGCAATATAAATATCCAGGAGATTTCTCCTAGAAGTTTCTCATTCAATAGTCCGCACGGAGCCTGTCCGACCTGTCACGGCCTTGGAACAAAGCTGGAGATTGATCCGGAACTCATCTTGCCAAACAAGAAACTGACCCTCGCGGAAGGCGCGATCATGCCATGGTCCGCGACAACTTCGCATTTGACTTGGTACAACAGAATCCTGGAAGCCGTAGCACAGAGATATGGATTCTCAATGGACATATCAATAGAAAAACTTTCAGAGGAATCAATGCAAAAGGTGCTGTATGGAACGGGCGACGAAAAATATGCAGTAGAACTTGGAAGTGCAGATCCGGAAGAAAGCAGTTTCAAGGGGGAGTATGCAACAAGTTTTGAGGGCGTCATCCCAAATCTTGAACGAAGATATCTGGAAACCGACTCCGACTACGTACGAAAAAAGATCGAAGGATTTATGAGAATACTAAAATGCCCGGAGTGCAATGGGAAAAGATTAAGACCGGAGGTCTTGGCGGTAACGGTGGATGGAAGAAACATCATTCAAGTTACGGAAATGTCGATCAAGGAGGCCATAAATTCCTTTGAAAACTTAAAACTTTCAAAAACTGAAGAAGAAATTGCACGCCTCATACTAAAAGAAGTCAAAAACCGGCTACAATTCCTAATTGACGTCGGACTTTCATATTTAACCCTCAATAGATCAGCAAATACACTGTCCGGAGGTGAGGCGCAAAGAATCAGACTTGCGACCCAAATAGGATCGCGTCTCTCAGGCGTTATTTATGTGTTGGACGAACCTTCCATCGGATTACATCAAAGAGACAACGAGAGGCTGATTAACACGCTCAACTCTTTAAGAGATATAGGAAATACCGTAATTGTGGTCGAGCATGACATAGGCACCATGCTTGCGGCAGATCACATCTTGGATATTGGCCCCGGGGCGGGTAAACACGGGGGTGAAATAGTTGCACAGGGGACTCCGGAGGAAATAATGAAAGATCCAAATTCGATAACCGGGCAATATTTGTCAGGCAAAAAAGCAATTCCGGTTCCAAAATCCCGCAAAAAAGGAAATGGTAAGACATTAAGCATACTTGGCGCGGAAGAACATAATCTCAAAAAAATAGATGTAGAACTCCCGCTTGGTACATTTATCGGAGTAACAGGCGTTTCCGGATCGGGCAAATCCACACTGATAAATGACATTCTGGTACAAGAAGTAAGCAAAAAGCTCTACAGATCGAAAACAACACCCGGGAAGCACAAAGAGATAAAAGGCATCGAACATCTCGACAAGATCATAAACATAGATCAATCACCGATAGGCCGTACTCCGCGTTCAAATCCGGCTACATACACAGGAGTCTTTACGGACATCCGCGAGCTTTTTGCCAGTACCCCGGACGCGCGTTTGCGCGGATACAAACCCGGCAGATTCAGCTTTAACGTAAAAGGAGGTCGTTGTGAGACATGTGGCGGTGATGGAGTCAAAAAGATTGAAATGCACTTCCTTCCGGACATTTATGTCACTTGTGAGGAGTGTAAAGGTAAAAGATACAATACAGAAGCTCTCGAAATCCAATACAGAAGTAAAAACATCGCAGATGTTCTAGACATGACCGCGGATGAAGCTATCGAGTTCTTCAACGCTATCCCGGCCATAAAAACCAAACTAAAAACTCTAGGTGACGTTGGGCTCGGATATATCCATCTTGGACAGCCGGCCACAACACTATCCGGGGGCGAAGCTCAACGCGTAAAGCTTTCCACAGAACTTTCAAAGAGAGCTACCGGTAAAACACTATACATATTGGATGAGCCTACCACAGGTCTTCATTTCGAAGACGTTCAAAAACTTCTTCACGTACTTCAAAAACTGGTGAACAAAGGAAACACAGTTTTGACCATCGAACACAACCTCGACGTAATAAAATCTGTGGACTTCGTAATTGATCTTGGACCGGAAGGTGGAGACCAAGGTGGTGAAATAGTTGCACAGGGAACTCCGGAGGAAATAGCAAAAAGCAAAAAATCTTTCACTGGACAGTGGCTGAAAAAGATTCTCTAATATTTGTCACTTATTAGCGATTTTATTAAACTCGCGTATTTTGTGTGTACGGATTCTCAATCTGTAATGATTTAATAAAGTTTAATAAACTTTAATAAACTTTAATAAAGTTTAATATTGTTTAACAAACTTTAGG
>JAHKBB010000068.1 GCA_018826445.1 Patescibacteria group bacterium
CACGATCAATTCGTCCGGAATGGACATTGTTTTTCCAAACATCTCGCGTGGGGAATCTTTTACCCCGATGTAGTTGCCCAGAGACTTTCCCATCTTTTCCTTACCGTCCGTTCCCTCCAATATTGGGACTGTGAGGATATTTTGTGGTTTTTGACCGTACGCCTCCTGAACCGTTCTTCCCGCCAGCAGGTTGAATGTTTGGTCTGTGCCTCCAATTTCCAGATCAGCTTTGAGTTCCATTGAGTCGTATCCTTGCATGAGAGGGTACAAGAATTCATGCATGTAGATTGGCTCGTTCTTTTGAATACGTTTCTGGTACATATCTCTTTCCAGCATTTGTGCAACCGTGAATGATTTTGAGAGTTGTACTATTTCTTTCAATGTCAATTTGGAAAGCCAGTCCGCGTTCCAAACCACTTCCACGTTGTTTGTGTCGAGAATCGCTCCCGCTTGTTCCAGGTACTTCTGCGCATTCTTCTCGAGTTCGTCTTGAGATTTTTCTACTCTGGCTTCCAATTTATCTGTTGGATCCCCTATCTGGCCCGTAAAGTTTCCAAAGATAAGGAAAATTTTGTGACCCGCTTTCTGGAATTCTTTTAATTTCTTGATCACAACCATGTGGCCAATATGAAGATCCGCCCCCGATGGGTCGATCCCGAGTTTCACATTTAGAGGTTTGCCGGACTTCAATCTTTCTTCGAGATCTTTTCTGACTATTATGTCCGCTGTTCCTCTGTCCAACAGTGTTTTTATGTCTATCTGCGCCACCATGTTAATTTTTGTTAATTGATAACGCGGTTATAATACTTCAAAAACCTTATTTTTGCTATAAATCCAGCGTTCCCCTTTTTCTTAAGCCATTTCTAACCAGGGCGTTATTTTACCAATTTCTATTGACATCAGTCAATAATCTTTGACACAATAGCTTTCCTATTGAAAACGGCTTTGGTTTGTGCGAAAATTGAGCTGTTGATGGGCATTAACAACACTTTGTGTTAAAAAGAGCCCTTGAAGAAATAGGATTTACGGATAAAGAAGTTGCAGTATACACTTCTCTGTTGGAGCTTGGACCTCAGCCGGCGAGTGTTGTTGCGCGGAAAGCGAAACTTAACAGGTCTACAACCTATGTGGTTTTGAACGGACTTTTAGGAAGAGGTGTTATTGGCAGGTTCAACCGCTCAGATATACAGCATTTTGCCGCCACCAATCCCGACACTCTTCTCGAATATATTGATCGTACAAAGAAAGATCTGGAACGGCATCACAAGACGATAAAGGGGTTAATACCCCACATGAGATTTCTCGGGAATCCATATACTTCCAAGCCAAAGGTTTCTTATTTTGACGGAATTGAAGGCGTTAAGCGCGTAATGGAAGACACATTATCCGCGAAGGACGCTCTTCTCTGTTACAGCGCTGTTGACAGGTGGCTTTCGGGTCCTCTAAAGGATTACATCGAAGATTACGGAAAAAGGCGCGTAAATAGTAAAAAAATTCCTCTGCGCGGGCTCGTGCACGATACAAAGGTTGCCAGGGAATATCTTGGTAGCGATTATCCCGCAAAATTGACCAAAACTCGTTGGATCCCAAAAGATCTGGCGATTTTTGGTAATGAAATCAATATCTATAACGATAAGGTTTCCATCGTTTCTCTCGATCCGGATGAGATGTTTGGTGTTATCATCGAAAATCCTTCTATTGCCGATACCCAGAAGCAAATCTTCGAACTCGCCTGGAGAGGCGCCGCTGAGGATTAAGAAAATTTCCAACTGGTTGACAATATATCTGGAAAGTGATATTTCTGTTTCCTAATTTAACGTGTGCAAATGAGTACAGCGGGAGAAAAAATTACAGATCCTGTGGATGACGTCGTATCTGATGCTCAAAACTGGGATGAGGCTAGATGGTTCGAGGGGCGGAACCCGATATTGGATAGAGTCATCACACACGGAGCAATGGGAATGGATTTTAATCCTTTTTTAAGGGAGCATGACCTATTTTCATTAGGGACTTTGAGGGCTCTTTTGAGACATTCTAAAATTACTGCCGAAAAAGATTCCGGAAGTAGTCATTTGCTTATTATTCCTGATTTTCATGCCGCATATATAAATTACCCTGAGTTATTTGGAAGGGAGATAATTGGATTGATTAGACGTACTGGCAAAAAAGTGGCTGAGATTTACGGTTTATTTGAAGATGAACTTCTTAGATTGGATTCTCTTGAGGGATTGGATCCCGAATTCCAAGATTGGAGGGAAAGATTTACTTTTGATGTTGCAAAGAAACAGGGTCATCCTCATATTTCTGTCTTAAATTGGTCAAAAGCTATGGCTGAAAAAAGAGCTTCTCACAATACGGCTGTTTTGGAAGCTATGTGCAGTGTGTGTGGATTGAAAAATATTAAAGTTGAAAAGTTTTCAGATTTTCTTAGAAGTATTTCATTGGAGTCCGGCGAAATAGAAAAATTTAAAGGTATTTATCAAATACTGAAGGGTTTTTTTGATACTTGTCCTGATTGGAGAGATAAATTGATTAGGCTGGTACCGAATGTTGTTCGGAGTAGAGCTAGCAATTGTGGAAGAAATTTTGCATTACTGGAGGACTATAATCTCCACATGTTTACTTCGTGGATTTACTTGTTTGACCGTTGCAACACTATACTATTGTCCAGTAGCAAAGACGCTCGGTTTGTTTCTATGTTAAAAGATTTATTTGCCAGTAATAAATTCCCACATTATTTATCTACTCTTTCTGCCGATTCTTCGGGTCAGCTATTGTCTTCTATTCGAGCTATAAAGGACCTCAGGCTTATAAATTTCCGCGATGCGAATACCGCAGATTACACCTTGTCTGGAGAAGAGAGAGTTCCGTACAATATGCCTGAAATCCCCAATACTATTTTAATTACTGATACCCTGAGGATGGTAAGGAGCAAACTCAAACCTGTATTGCGGCAAACTGCGGACTATGATGGAAATGGCAGCACTGAGCACATGAGAACTTATGTTGGAAATATCGTCATGAGTATTTTGGAGACGTGTGACCAGTTGAGCCGGCCTGGATTTGTTCAGTCTTCTCGCGGTATTGCCAATATTGACAGTTTGGTTAGCGAGTTGTGGAACAAGATTTTGAAAGATCTCCAACATGAGCTATCATCAAAAGGTCTATATGGCAGGTCATAAATTTACATTTGATGGTTCTCATCCGGTTCGTTTGGATCGATTTCTGTATCAAGAGATTGGATTTCTTTCTCGTACTTCTGTAAAGAAGGATGTCTTGGGAGGGTTTGTGAAGGTGAATGGGGGTGTCGTGAAACCTTCGCATCGTTTGAAAAAAGGTGACAAGGTAGTTATGAGGATTCCGGATAGTACTCCTGTAGCTGTTCCAGGAAATATTCCCCCCGATGTTATTTATGAAAATAAAGATTTTCTTGTAATCAATAAACCGAAAGGAGTTGTTGTCGATTCCAGCCTTGCTGTTAACGAGGGGCTTGTTCGCGGTGGTATTGTACATAGGCTGGACAAGGACACTTCCGGATGTTTGATTTTGGCGAAAAATGACAAGTTCCAGGCATATATTTCAGGTCAGTTTAAAGACAGAAAAGTCAAAAAAGTGTATACAGCATTGGTTAAAGGAAAGATCGAGCCGAAGGAGGGTACTATAGAGGCCCCTGTTGGACGTAGCTACAGAGATAGGAAGAAGATGTCAGTACATACTCTGGCCGGCAGGAACGCGGTGACTCACTACAAAGTTCTTAAGTATTTCAAGGATTGTACTTTGCTTGAGATTAAGATAGAGACCGGACGCACTCATCAAATCCGTGTTCATTTGTCCGCTATTGGGTACCCCATTGTTGGAGATACTATTTATGGGGATAAGGGATTCAACAAGAACTTTGATATAGATCGGCAGTTTTTGCACGCGCAGAAGATAGGGTTTGTAGACTTAAAAGGCGAAGCACGGGAATTTGAGGCTCCCCTGCCGAATGATCTTGAAAAAGTTCTGGAATTACTCTGATTTCTTTTCTTTTTTTGGAGCGGCTTTTACTTTGATGTCTGTAATTTCTATCTCCGTGAGGTGTGTTCTATGACCACGTGTTATTTGGTATCTCTTTTTTGGCTTCATTTTGAACACTGTGATTTTGTCGTCTTTCTTTTGGGCAAGAACTTTTGCTTCTACAGTGGCGCCTGAAACAAGAGGTGTTCCAATTTTTACCTTTTTACCGTCATTAACCAGGTAAACTTGATCAAATACGACCTTTTTACCTTCCTCTTCTTGAAGTTTTTTCACATCAAACTTGTCGCCTTTTGCGACTTTAAATTGCTGACTTCCTATGTTTACTACCGCGAACATTTGAAAAAATTAAATTTGCCTGCCAATCTTAGTGAAACTCTCAGGAAAAATCAAGGTTAATTGAACTTTGACATGGTTTTATCTATTCCTTCCTTGATCCAGGATTCTACTATTTCCGGTACCTTTCTTATGTTTTTCTCTGCGATTTGCAATTCTTCTCCATGAAAATTTGATAAAACAAACGAACTTGTGTCCTGCTTGGCGGGCGCTGTGTCTCCCCTGCTCTCTGTTCCTATTCTTATCCTTGGGAATGTGTCTGTGCCCAAATCTTGGATTATCGATTTCATACCGTTGTGAGTTCCCGCTCCTCCTTTTTCGCGAACTCTTATTACGCCCAATTCCAGATCTATATCGTCGTATATCACCAATATGTCTTTTGGTTCTATTTTATAAAAGTTCGCGATTGCGCTTACGGCTTTTCCGGAATTATTCATGAATGTCAGCGGCTTTACCATTGTCACTTCCTCTCCCCCTATATCACTTATCCCAATCTCCGCTTCAAATTTTTTAGAGGTAATGGATTCATCGAACTCAAACTTTTGCGCGATCTCATCTACAGCCATGAAACCGACGTTGTGTCTGTTTTTATAGTACTGCGTCCCCGGATTTCCGAGTCCTATTATTAGTCTTCCCATTTTGTAAATTTTAGTTCCTTCTCCCCTATTTTAACGATATCTCCCTCTTTTGCACCTGATTTTTGCAGCGCTTTTTCAATTCCGGAGATATTCATGTGGTGATATACGCGTTGCAGTCCTTGCTCGTTTGTGAAATTTGTCATGATTGCAAGTTGCTCGATTTTCCTGCCTTTTACGATGAATTTCTTCTTTTTCTCCTCGATTTCAAATCTTCTATTATCGATGTGAGGTCTGAATATTTTGTGAGTTTCTTCCGTTGTTTCTGGTTTTTTAATTGTGCCTAACAGTTTTTCTGTTTCTGAAATCAGTTTTGGGATTCCCGCTCCCGTTACGGCTGAGATTTCGATGGTTTTTACTTCAAGGTTCTTTTTAATTTTCTTGAGATCTTCTTCTTTTATTGAGTCGATTTTATTTATCACGACCAGTTGAGGCTTTTGTCCTAATTCTTTGTCGTATTTCTTTAATTCATTGTTAATCTTTTTGTAATTTTCGGTGACTTCCGGATCCGTTCCGTCGAGCATATGAATCAAGACCCTGTTCCTGGAAACGTGTCTCAAAAAGTCATATCCGAGGCCTTTCCCCCGGTGCGCGCCCTCTATTAGCCCTGGAATG
>JAHKBB010000069.1 GCA_018826445.1 Patescibacteria group bacterium
CAAAACTGTTAATACGAAATTTACACTCTCCACGCAAAACCTCCAAAAAACCCAAAAAAACACCAAAAACCCGTCAACGCGATTTTTGTTACCGTCACCACAAATCCCACAGCCTCACCAAAACCCGTCAACGCAAAATTCCCACCTTCTTCACATCCAAAACAAACCCCAACCCCCGGCCACAGCCCTACACCAAAAAACTGTCAATACATTTTTTACACCTTTCATGCGAAACTCCAAAACCCAGCTCCGCCAAAATCTGTCAATTCAAAATTTTAAATATCCATTAAAATAAGGTCGTACAAGTATTCACTTTCCCATTCTTTTGAGGTATAGTCTTGCACGATGAAAACTATCAAACGTGTATTTATCGGAATAATCTTAAACGCAGCGGCGCTCTTCGCTGTGACGTATCTTTTGGAAGAGATTACTTACACAGGGGGATTCGCTTTTTTTGTCGTTGGAGGTGTTATTATTGGATTTCTGAACACTTTTGTTAAGCCGCTCATGAAGATACTATCACTGCCGCTTATGATTATCTCTGTCGGACTTTTTACTATCGTTATAAATGCCGTTATTTTATGGTTTACAAAATATTTCCTGGATGTTATACAGTTTCGTGATGTCGCAATGCAGGTTTCCGGTATTGGCGCGTACGTCATAGGAGCTCTCCTTTTTGGACTTGTGAACTGGGGTGCCCACTTAATTATTAAAAACAGATAATCATGATTGCATTTTTGAAAATACTTCAGGTTGTACTTTCTATACTGCTTGCCCTTGCAATTCTTTCTCAAAATAGGGGATCCGGTCTCTCTGCTGTGTTCGGGGGAGAAGGTGGTTTTTATAGAACAAAACGCGGAGCAGAAAGGGTTCTTTCGATTGCGACTGTTGTTTTGGCCGTACTTTGGGTGTTAAATGCTCTTGCGTTTTTGTTTGTTCAATAATTTTTAAATTTTGAAGTTTAAAGAACATATCAATACGTTTTTCAGAACGGTACGGGCTTATAATGACCGTGAGAAGGTTCTGAGTCAGGTTATTTTGGCTCTTGTCATTATCATTTTCTTTAAGATGCTGTTCTTCTCCGGGCCGGCTATTTATACGGAGGGGTATGTTGGAAGGATAGTGAGCCTGAATCCCGTTTTTTCCGATTTAAATGAAGTTGACAGGGATGTATCAAATTTGGTTTTCTCGGGCTTAATGCGCTATGATCCGGATACAGGGGCTGTTATTTCCGATATGGCCGCTTTAAAAGTTAGTGAAGACAAAAACGTATATACTTTTATCCTAAAAGATTATATTAAGTGGCATGACGGAAAAGTGGTGACCGCGGAAGATGTTTATTTCACATTCCACGATATTATCCAGAATCCGGAATTTACAAATCCAATCCTTAAGGCGAATTTTGATGGGGTGGAGATCAAGCAAATTGATGAAAGGACTATTACTTTCACTCTGGGAAAGCCTAATTCGTTCTTCATCACAAACACCACTACGGGTATTCTTCCAAAACACATTCTTGGGGAAGTTTTGGTCCCTGAGCTCGCCATGCATGAATTCAATACAAACCCAATCGGAACCGGGCCGTATAAAGTGAATGGCAGGGTGAAATCTAATCCGGATGGAACCACCTCTGTTAAATTGGCTGGTTTTAGAGACTATTATGGTGAGCATCCTCAAATTTCTGATATGGAAATTATTGCTTATCCGTCTGTTGATCACTTGGTTGATGATCGCGAAAATGTGAACTCTCTTTCAAAGATTACGGGCATAGATGCAGATCCGATTCGCGAAGACTCTGATTATGAATTGATTCCGTATCGTTTGCCTCAATATACAGCTCTCTTTATGAATATGGATTCCAATCTTTTGAAGCATAAGAAGATTCGGGTTGGGGTGATGAAAGCAATTGAAAAGAATAAGATTTTGACAGTACTAAATGATATTGAACTCATTGATACTCCTTTGCTTGAATTGAACACAGACGAGTGGATTTATGAACCCGGTTTTGATGAGGCTAATGGAGCGCTTTATGATTCCGGATACAAGTATTTGGAAGACGAAGATAGGTATAGAAAGGATGAGGATGGGAATGAGCTTGTTTTGCGTTTTGTTGTTCGTCAGTATCCTCTGGAAACCCGCTTGGCTCTCGAAACTCAGGATCTTGTAAATTTCCTGGTAAATTCTTGGGCTGAAGTCGGTATAAAGGTAATTCCGGAATGGTATGAGATGATGGATTTCAATGAAATGGTTCAAGCTCGTGATTATGATCTTCTACTTGCAGGACAGAGTTTGGGGTACAACTTGGATACGTTTGCGTATTGGCATTCAAGTCAGATTAAAAATGGGCTAAATCTTTCAAATTATAAGAGTTTTAAGGCGGATACTCTTCTCGAGGAGGTTCGTGATACTTTTGATGAGGAAGAGAAGCAGGGAAAGCTTTTTGAACTTGCGACTCAGATGGCAGATGATGTTCCCGCTCTCATACTTTATAGGCCTGTTTATTACTTTGCTACGGATGGAGCTGTTGACAATATCAGTGTTGAAAATCTTGCTTATCCCGGAGACAGGTATATGAAGATTGCTGAGTGGAGGGATTAATTTTTTACTTTACTTTTCGCGGTTTTTTAGATAGATTCTTAGGGCTGAAATTAAACTAAATGAAATGCGGATAATACTGAATAAAGATGTTAAAAATCTAGGTCAAAGAGGGGATTTGAAGTCGGTAAAGCCGGGATATTTCCGAAATTTCCTATATCCTCAAGGGTTTGCAGTCATTGCTACACCGGCTTTGCTGAAGGCTGCTGCGGCTTTGGTTGAGAAGAGAGCTATTGAAAAGGATCAAATCGTTAAAGAAGCTAAGGAAATTATTAAGAAATTCAAGGGTCTCAAGATCGAAATTTCAAAGAAAATTACTTCAAAGGGTAAGCTTTATGCGGCTCTTCAGGAAAAGGACGTAATCGCCGCCATTCTTAATGCGGTTAATGTAAAGCTTGTAAAAGACAATTTGAAAATGGAACATATTAAGGAGGAGGGTGATCATGAGGTTACAGTTATTCTTACAGAAGGTGTTTCAGCAAAAATAACAGTCTCAGTTAAAAAGGAGGAATCTTAAAGTTATGCAGGAAGGAAAGCTTTTAGGAATAGATTATGGCTCAAAGAGAGTTGGCCTTGCGATTACTGATCCGGGTCAGGAGATTGTTTTCCCGCGTGAAACTTTGAAAAATAATGAACATCTGGTGCCGGATCTGGTGAAAATGTGTGCTGAAGAGGGGGTGCTCCGAGTAGTTGTTGGACTTCCTCTTAAAATAGACGGCGGAGACACAAATCAATCCATAATTACTCGAGAATTTGCTGATAAATTTGTTGGTGAAAGTGGGCTTGAAGTTATATTTCAGGATGAGGCTTACACTACTTTTGAGGCTGAGCAGATGATGGAGGGGAATAAGCATTTGGAGAAGGACAGTTTTTCTGCGATGAAAATTTTGGAACATTACTTAAAAAAAATTAAAAAATAGGATAGAATATAGACCGATATGAAAATTTTGGCAGCAATTTTAGGGGTTTATCTTGGTTTGATATTTCTTGTTCTTCTGTGGAACTTGTTTATTGAATGGCGACGATACAGGTTTAAGAGAAGTCAGAGATTTTCTGTTTTGGAAGTTAGAGTTACAAAAAATGAAGATGCTCCGGGGCCGCTGGCCGCGGAACAGATTTTTTCAACTATCCATGCGATTCAACACAAACTTACTTTGTGGCAAAAGATAAAGGGACTTTCTATGGACCAGGTTAGTTTTGAGATTTCACACGTCGATAGGATGATCCGTTTTTACGTAGCTTTTCCTGAAAAGC
>JAHKBB010000070.1 GCA_018826445.1 Patescibacteria group bacterium
AAATCCATTTTCTTATTTTGCGAGTCGATTGCGAAAAAGCTTTAGGTTTTGTACGTTTGGTGATCCGTACCCCATTTAGTAGACACTTTTTAAACCCTTAACCCTCGACCTGGGCTAAAAGATGATTTCTGTATGCAACAGGTGTCATCTTTTTTCTTGTCCACTGTTTTCTTTCGTGATTGTAGTATCTCATATATTCATCGATTGCCAAGCTCAACTGTTCGAACGATTGGCAGGACTCGTAATCAAGTTCGTCTTTCATGTGGCCGAAAAAGGATTCGATGGGTGCGTTGTCGATACATTTTCCTTTGCCGGACATTGATTGGATCATCTTCAGTTCCTTCACGATCTCAATGTATTGAGGATTGGTATAGTGGAAGCCTTGATCTGAATGAATCATGATGTTTTCAAATGAATCCAATTTAATATTTTTGATTGTTTCCATTACGAGAGTCATCTCAAGTCGCAAAGAAAGGTTCCAGGCCGCCACCTCGCCGCTGGCGATGTCCTTGATCACGGAAAGGTAGGCAAAGCGGCTCAGAAACGGAATATATGTAATATCAGTGCAGAAAACCTTGAACGGCAAAATCTGATGAAATTCTCTTTGTAGTTTGTTGGAGAAGGTTCTGTGCTCCAGGTTTTTCTTCATCATCTGTTTGTATGGATTTTTTCTTCTCACTTTGGCCACTAGCTCGTACTTCCTCATGATCCTCTGTATCTTCTTGTGATTCATGTCCGGCAGCCTCATTTTTATATTCCTCCAGCCGTGTTTGCCTTTTCCGCTGTCGAAAACTTTCTTGACTGCGAGATAATCAGAATAATCTTTGTCCGGTTTGTCTGCGTACTTCAGCCATTTATAATATCCGGCTCTAGAGACACCCGCCAGTTCACAAAGAATATTAACATCATCCTTTAGCTCTCTGATGAGCCTGTATTTTTCCCTCGGCCTGAGTTTGACTCCGCTCTTTTGGCCCGGAGTTTGGCTAAAAAATCATTTTCTTTTTCAAGATACATAACCTGAAGCTCCAGCCGTCTAACTCTGTCAGCTTCGGGTGATTTGGATCTTTTGTATCCACCGTCTGCCTGAACTCCGGAGGGCTTAGTCAAGCTTTCCAGACCCCTTTTTTTAACCATCCGCCGCCAGTCTTTGATTGTGTCTCCGCAGTATTGTTTTTTCCATATACTGGTGTCAAAACCAGCCTGACGCCAGATCTCGTCCGGCTTGACTCCTTGAGCATACAAGTCTAGTGCCCGCTTCTTGAATTCATAGGTGTAATGGATCGATCTCTCGCGACACTCGAAGACGCAAGGATTCTTTTCCATCTGAGCGATCTGTTCGCTCGAGAAGATTGTTCTCATGTGTTCTTTTGTTAATTGATATTAATTCTAACAAAAGAAAACCGACCTGTGTCCACTTTTTGGGGTACAGATCATGGAGCGGGTAACGGGAATTGAACCCGTATCTACTGATTGGCAACCAGTCGTAATAGCCATTATACTATACCCGCTTGTTTTCGAGGTTCGATTCGTGCCTTAAGAATTTATAACAAATTTGCCGGCGTTTCAATGTTTTTAATTCAGCGTGACAATCATGTATGTAAGGTATGTCGCGAAACCGACCCAGAGTGTGTACGGTAAAAGCAGGAGTGAAGCTGTTTTTGAGGTTTTCCAAATTAGCGGGATCAAGGCGAGAAGGGTAAGTTCGAGTATTATCATTTCAATGAAGGCCGGCGTTAGCATGTGTAAATTGAAAAATAGAAGGCTCCACACAACATTCAAGACCGCGTTTAATATGAATAATGCCGCTATTAGATTCCAGCCTTTCTTGTTCCAGACGATCAGCGCGGAAATTGTCGTGAGTGCGAAAATTGTGTTCCAGGCGATGGGAAATGCCCAATTTGGGGGCGTGAAGTCGGGCTGGACTAGTTGGGTGTCGTACCATTCCATGCCGCCCCGGGTCAGATAGCTGCCGGCTAGAGCGACTATTACTGTGATTAGCGGAATTACGATGTAATTTGGTTTGAGTTTCATTGATTGATGGTTATTTTGGGCCGTGCGGCTTGCGCGGCGGCGGCTTTGAGCCTCCCGATCTTGGCAGTGTCGCCTTGTGAGAAAGGTTTAGCCTGCCTTGGTCATCTATTTCCATAAGTTTTACCTTGAGCGTGTCCCCTAGCTTTACGACGTCTTCGACTTTGTTTACACGTTCTTGGGCAAGCTGAGAAATGTGAACGAGACCATCCTTGCCGGGTGTGATTTCGACGAAGGCGCCGAAGTCCATAAGTCTTACGACTTTTCCGTCAAAGACATCGCCGACCTTTGGAACGTATGTGAGTTTTTCAATCCATGCGATCGCTTTGTCGCCTTTTTCCTGGTCCGGAGCCGTGATTGTGACGATGCCGTCCTGTTCTATGTCGATTTCAACCTCGCATTCCGCGGTGATCTTTTGGATTGTTTCGCCGCCTTTGCCGATTACCACCTTAATTAGGTCAGGATTAATCTTAACCGTAGTGATAAGCGGTGCGTATTTTGAAAGTTCTTCGCGCGGAGCCGGGATTGTTTCTATAATCTTGTCGAGAACCTTTTGCCGCGCTTCTTTTGCTTTCTGCAGTGCTTCGCGCAGAAGGTCGAGTGAAAGTCCTTTTACCTTAATGTCCATTTGCAGGGCTGTGACTCCCTGTGATGTTCCCGTGACTTTGAAGTCCATGTCGCCGGCGAAATCTTCAAGGCCCTGGATGTCTGTTAGGATCTTGAATACTTTGCCGTCCGTGACAAGCCCCATCGCGATTCCCGCGACCGGACGTGTGATCTTTACGCCCGCATCCATCAGTGAAAGCGTTGATCCGCATACGGCTGCCATCGAACTGCTTCCGTTACAGCTTATGATTTCAGAAACGACCCATGTTGTGTACGGGAATTCCCCTTTGTCCGGAAGAACCGGCAAAAGCGCGCGTTCGGCAAGGTCGCTGTGTCCGATGTCGCGTCTGGAAGCGCCGCGAAGTTGTTTTATTTCCCCTGTCGCATATGGGGGAAATTCATAGTGATGCATGTATCTGCGAGTTGTATCTTCATCCATTGTTTCTACGATTTGCGCGTCGCCGGGACCGCCGAGAGTTGTAATTGATAGAGAAGTCGTTTCCCCTCTTTTGAATAATCCAGATCCGTGAGTTCTGGGAAGTACGCCGACTCTGCATTCGAGCGGTCGGATTTCATCCAGTTTTCGGCCGTCGATTCTTGTTTCGTTTTTCAGGATGTTTTCGCGCATTTTCTTTTCGAGTTTTGCGAGAAGAACTTCTTTTAGTACATTTTCATCCATTTCCTCCGCTTTAATTTTGTCCGCGTATTTTTCAATTAATTTGTCTTCGAGCTCGTGCAGACCATCTTTGAATTCCGCTTTGCTCGTGCCTTTGACTCCCGCGATCATATCGTCTGTAATAACAGCGTCAACCGCTTTTTCATCCTCCTCTGTCGGCTTAATGATTGTCGGTTCCTTTTTCTTGACATCAAATTTTGAAGCAAAATCTTTTTGAAGTTTGCAGATCTCCTTAATGTGTTTGTGAGCTATATCCAGTGCGGAAAGCAGAATTTCCTCCGAAACTTCTTTTGAAGCCGATTCGACCATGGTTATCGCGTCTTCCGTGCCCGCGACTACGAGGTCGAGGTCGCCTTCTTCGCATTGCTGGTAGGTTGGATTTACGATCAGCTCATCATTTACATAGCCCATGCGGACAGCTCCGATCGGACCTTCAAAAGGCGCGCCGGAAATCATGAGCGCCGCGGAGGCTCCGATTATCGCGGTTGTTCCCGGCTCAACCTCAAGGTCCGCGGAAAGCATTGAGCAGATTATTTGAGTTTCGTTTGTCATGCCCTTTGGAAAAAGAGGGCGGATCGGACGATCAATCATGCGCGAAACGAGGATCGCGTTATCCGAGGGTCGTCCTGCACGCTTGATGAATCTACTGCCTTTGATTTTCCCCGCGGCAAAGTGATTTTCTTCATAGTCGACAGTCAGAGGGAACCAGTCCGTGTCCTCTCTTCCTTTATCCGACATTGAAGCGTTGGCGATCAGTACAGTATCGCCTAAAGAGACGGTTACGCATCCGTCTGCCTGTGAGACCAAGTCGCCGTATTCTATGACTAACTTACGGCCGGCAAGGTCCATTTCTACCTTTTTTGTGTCCATGTTTAAAATGGGTTATACGTTTATTAACCCTGTAGAAGACGTACGAAGTTCAAGTAACAAGTTTCAAGGTAGTGGTTTTTGCCTCGCTCCCCGCCAGGGCGGGGTCGCTCGGCCGGGTCCTGGAACCGCTTCGCTTTCCGGGACTACCCTTAAACCTGCAACTTGATCTCCCGTCTTGCTTGCACAGGGTTTATTTTCTAAGCTTCAGTTTGTCAAGTAGCTCTTCATATGATGGCTTGTCGTTCAGTCTCAAGTAGTTCAGGTGTTTGCGTCTTTTGCCGACCATCATAAGAAGTCCGCGTCTTGAATGCTGATCCTTCGGATGTTCCTCCAGGTGCTTGGACAGCTCATTAATCCTTTTTGTGAGGATTGCGATCTGTACCTGTGGAGAACCCGTATCCTTGGGGTGTACAGCATACTTCGTTATCAGTTTTTTCTTGTCAGCTCTTTTCATAAGTTTTTCAATTTGACGATAGATAATTTACCAAAATTTCCAGATTATGGCAAGGGTTTTAGAGCGACTTAAGTTAAAGCCATTTTTTGTATTTGAAAAACGCCAGCATGATGACAGCAACACCCACCATCATACCTGTTACGATAAGAAACGACAAATTGCTGGAAGCAAATGGAAGCGTTTCCAAGTTCATTCCATAAAGACCCGTCAAAAACGTCAAAGGCAGCATAATCACCGAGAAAATCGTCAAAACTTTCATCACATTGTTAATGTTGTGGGAAATGAGCGATTCATTCGTATCCTGAAGCGATTCCGCCAATTCGGTCAAATTCTCCAAATTACTCCATATTTTCTCGATCTTATCCACTACATCATCAAAATACACTTCGAGGTTTTCCGGCAGGAATTTCTTATTCTTGTGCTCCAACTGCGCGATCAGCGTCCTCTGGGGTGTAATAATTCTCCTGAAATTAATCAAATTCTTCTTCGTAACCAATATATCCGCCAGCATATCTTTCTGGTTCTGTATATCAAAGGCTCCTTTTTCCATTTCATTAATCGTTTTTGAAAGATGATCGAGGAGCGGGAAACAACTGCTGTGGAGTTCGTCAACAATCTTGTACAGCAGATACCCATTTCCTTTGGCCATAAATTCCTCTTTCCGTTTTTTGCGTTTTTTGCAATTTTCAAAAATTTCTCTCAGATACTTGTTTCCTTTGTTGATTGTAATAAGGTAGTCCTGCCCGATAAACACATTCACCTCGCTCTGAGCAACCCTTCCGTCACGACCCGTTTCAACGGGAAGATGCAGGACAATGAACAAGTAATTTTCATACTCGTCGATTTTTGGCCTTTGAATCTCGGATAAACAGTCTTCCATGTCGAGGTGGTGAAACTTATGTCTTTTCCTGAGATTCTCCATTGCCCTTTCATCCGGGTCTTCAATGTGAGTCCATGTGTAGCCCGTATGTTGAGTTCTTTCCACTTTCGCCATTTTTCTGCGGCTAATTTCTTTATTAGTTAAACTTATTTTATGGGGAAAGTCAAACGGCTTCTTAGGGTTGCGCAAAAATGCCCAGGTGATAAAATCCTAGTATGAATTACAGACAGTTAATTGCTGATTCTTGGTTCTTTACGCAGAACAACAAGCGCCTCATTATATGGTTTGGGTGCGTGCCGGCTACGTTTGAAATTATTGGCGGTATTTTGTTTGTTGGATATCAGTATTTTGCCACCAAAAAGTCCGAACTCTTTGATTATCACGGACCGAGTTTCTTATCTGAAATAGGCAATTTTGTGTGGAATTTTATCAAAGTTGACCCGGGGCTGGGAATCACTTTGGCGGTTGCCGCGGGAATTGTTTTTCTTCTGTATTTGACACTTCCGACTCTGTTTCAGTGTGCGACCATTCAGTTTATTGCCAGGAGAAGGAATAAGCAGGACGTAACTCTGGGAGATGGAATGAAGCATGGGATTTTTAGCTTTCTGCCGCTGATTGAATATCATGCCATTATCAAGATTTTTGGGTTTTTCTGGCTGCTTACCGAAAGCGCGTTTATTTTGAGAAACCTTGGAGTAGATGCTTTTCGAATGGTTGGGGCGATATTCTTGATTGTTTTCTTGTTTGGACTGCTTTTGTCACTGCTTTTCACTTATACGCCTTTCTATATAGTGATAGACAGGAAAGAGGTTATGAGATCCGTGGTCGCCAGTTCGAAGCTTGTGATTTTGAATCTGACACACACCTTTTTGGTCACGATACTGATGGTCATCATTGGACTTAGAATTGTCGTTCAGCTTGTTATCGTACTGTCTATACCCGCCATTATTCTCTTTTTTGGAGGTTATTTGGCAACCACCGTTTTGGCCGGGGCCGGATACATCATAGGCGGAGTTTTAGGTTTTATTGCCCTTTTGTTCGCAATATACTTCGCCGGAATTATTGAAATCTTCGCGAATTCCGTTTGGGTGTTTACTTTCTTGGAGATAACCGAAAAGAGAGAGCTTTCGGCTCGTGAAAATGAGCAAAAGAAAACGCTTGGGACCAGACATGTGATGCTTGAAGAAGGTACAGACTATGAAGTCGCGGATGTCGATCAACTTTCGGAGCATCGTGAGGAAGATGATCCGCGCCATGCGCCGCATCAGCTTCCGGAGCATCATGAGGAAGATGACTATTAGGATTTTCTGTGTTTTTGAACTTTATACATCGGGAGAACCCGATATTTAAATATGCCCAAGGAAAATAGGAGGCTTAGGAATGGGTTTAGGTATATTTTGCCGAACAGGTATGTTTGAGGGGTGGCGATATCGAGATACATGATAAGAAGACCCGCAATGGCAAGTGTTACAAGATGCGCGACCTGGTCGACGATAAAGTAGAGCCGATATTTTTTCTTTGTTCTTTCCCCCACTACTTTGACCTGATCAATTATCAGGTGTGCAACTCCGATTCCAAGGATTATGAGCAGTGTCCAATTATTCTGAACGTATGGAAAGAGAATGAGAAGATATACCATCATGTGAATGAGAACGTGGACCAACGCTCCCGTTATGTGTCTTTTTTTCCAGTGAAGAAGGTGGTCAGGCTGGAGCAGGAAGTCACCAATCAGGTGGCCCAGGATGAGGTGTAGTATTGGCATTATTTTTGATTTTCTTTAAATCGTTCGAAATACGTGGTGCTTATTTTGTTCGCCATATCCGGATTCTCTCCTATTAAAATATCGAAATCGGATTTGCTGAGTACAAAAACGTCACATTGTGCCACCGCCTTCACAGAGGCATTTCTCGGATCGCTGGAAACAAGAGCCATTTCCCCAAAGAAATCATTGTCTTTTAGGGTTGCTATGATCTGCTCCGGATATCCGAGTTCTTTCGGTTCGTGATACACAGCCGCTTGGCCATTCTTGATTATGTACATGGCGTTTCCCGTGTCCCCTTCGTGGAAAAATATCTGATTTGGCTCATACCTCTTGTATGATATTTTGCCGATTATCTGCATATGCATGCCTTCATCGAGAGTTGCAAATATCGGCACCCGTTTCAGTATTGGAAGTAATTGAGCTGTATCTGTCATTTTGGTTTTGATTAACTTTGTTTAATTCTACCACTTTTACCTGTAAATTTACCTATATAAGGTTGACAGGCTGGGGGATTTATTCTATAATGTAGTAGATTGATAAGATGAATATAAAAACAAACCTATGAGCCTAGGACAAAACAGGAAGATTGCCCTAACGGTCGTACTAATCTTCACGGTATCGCTTACGTCCGTATTACTTATTTTGGGGAAAGATTATTTCCCTATTTCTTCCAACTCTTTAAAAGCGGATATTCTCGGGACAATCTCGAGTCATGAGACTGAAGGGACTTACAGAAACTTCATTGGAAATACGGAAGATCCGATTTTTGCGATTGAATCCGATGGAACTTTTTCATACATTAGCCCGGGTTTGGAAGCAAAGCTCGGATATAAGCCCGGGGCGCTTAATGGACAGTTATTTTTCTCTCTCATATCCGAAAAAGATCTTCCGGAGGTTGTAACCGGATTTACGGAATTTTTACAAACCGGTGAAACATTTCACTCCGGCGGACCTTTCAGGATTGTGAAAAAAGATGGAAGCAAAGTATATGTCCTTATCGATATGGTTCCACTGAAAGATGATCACGGAAATATAGTCAGGATGATCGGATCGTTCAAGGACATCACGGACTCAGTTGAAGAATTCAAGACTGACGACGAGAAAGTCATCCGCGACGATAGCCCAAAAATTCGAGACACTGAAACCGAGGGTGAGGAGAACAAAGACAGCAGACTTTTGGTTGAGAAATTGAGCTAGATAGAGTAGTTTTATTCAGGTTACTAAAATTTTTTGCTATGTTCCGAACATACAATGCCACTTCCGTTGAGAAAAAGTGGCAGAAGAAATGGGCAGAGGAAGGTTTGTATAAGACCGATTGGAAGAGCAAGAAGCCAAAGTATTATAACTTGGTTATGTTTCCATACCCCTCGGGTGACAAACTTCATATTGGACATTGGTACAGCTATGCCCCCGCGGACTCGTGGGGAAGATATATGAGGATGAACGGCTTTAATGTGTTTGAGCCGATTGGATTTGACAGTTTCGGATTGCCGGCTGAAAATTATGCGATAAAGACCGGGGTTCGTCCGATGGAGAGTATAAAAAATAATGTCGCGTACATGCGGAAGCAGCTCGTCGCTATGGGCACCATGTACGATTGGAATCAAGAGGTTGTTACTTCCAACGTGGAATATTACAAATGGACTCAATGGGTCTTTTTGAAACTCTATGAGATGGGACTGGCATATAAAAAGAAAGCTCCCGTGAATTGGTGTCCGAAGTGCAAGACGGTACTCGCGAATGAGCAGGCGCAGAATGGCCTTTGCGAGAGATGTGACAGTGAAGTTACTGAGAAATTCTTGAGCCAGTGGTTTTTTAAGATCAAAGATTATGCGGAACGACTTTTGGACCACACTGATTTGGATTGGCCGGAGAAGACAAAGACGATGCAAAAGAACTGGATTGGCAAGAGCAAAGGATCCATTGTCAGTTGGAAAGTAGATGGGACTGATACTGTTTTGGACACTTACACTACAACGATTGATACAATTTATGGAGTTACTTTTGTTGTAATTTCTCCGGAACACCCTGCATTGGGCAATCTTGTTGATGAAAGGCATAAAAAGAGCGTGGAGCAGTATGTAAAAGCAGCAGCCAAAACTTCTGAAATAGAGAGAACTGCTGAGGATCGCGAAAAAACAGGAGTTTTTACTGGAGCTTATGTCACAAATCCACTAAATGGAGAGAAGTCCTCTTTATGGGTTGCTGATTATGTTTTAATGAATTATGGAACCGGTGTTGTTATGGGCGTTCCAGCTCATGACAAAAGAGATTACGATTTCGCAAAAAAGTATAAATTAAAGATCATACAATCCATTGCTGATGACAAAGGAAAGTCTTTTTTCTATGACGACATAGACAAGTATGCTGTTAGTGGGAAACTTGTAGATTCTGGCCCGTATACCGGTATGAGAATTTTAGAAAGCAGAAAAAAGATCACTCAGGATTTAAAGAAGATGGGAATGGGCCGTTTTGAGACAAATTACAAACTTCGTGACTGGCTTATTTCCCGTCAAAGATACTGGGGCGCTCCGATACCTATCGTAAATTGTGACAAATGCGGCGAAGTCCCCATTCCGGAAAAAGATCTTCCGGTGGAGTTGCCGAAAAATGTCGAATTCAGACCAAAAGGCGGCAAATCCCCTCTTTCGACTTCGCCTAAATTCGTAAATACAACCTGTCCAAAGTGCAAAGGGCCCGGAACTCGTGAAGTTGATACCATGGATACGTTTGTTTGCTCCAGTTGGTATTTCCTTCGCTATCCTTCCGCATTAAACGACAAAGTTCCGTTCGAAAAGAACATTACGAAAAAGTGGATGCCCGTGGACATGTATATAGGAGGACCCGAACACGCTTGTATGCACCTTTTGTACGCGCGTTTCATAAATATGGCTCTTAAGGATGCCGGATATGCTCCTACGGAAGAACCTTTCAAACGTCTTGTTCATCAAGGCATGATCACAAAGGACGGCGCGAAGATGTCGAAGTCCAAGGGCAACGTTGTAAGCCCGGATGATTTTATAAAGAAGTATGGAAGTGACATTTTCCGCATGTATATGATGTTCATGGGACCTTTCGAACAGGGTGGAGATTTTAATGATAAAGGCATTACCGGAATCGCTAGATTCTTGGGGAAAATATATCAATTAATGCAATTCCCTGAAAAAATTGAGGACAAGAATTTGTTAAATAAATGGCTTCACAAGACTATAAAGAAGGTTACTGAGGACGTGGAGAAGTTCCATTTCAACACCGCAATTTCCGCGTTGATGGAATTCGTCAACACAGCGAACAAAAACGGCATCTCGGAATCCGCAAAAGTAAAGATTGTGAAAATTGCGGCTCCTCTCGCTCCTCATTTCGCTGAGGAAGTTTGGAGAGAAGTTTTGGGCAACAAAAAGAGTGTTTTTGACGAGAAATGGCCAACTTACGACTCCAAATGTATCGTTGAGGACTTAATAGAAATGGTTATCCAGATCAATGGAAAAGTCCGCGCGAGGATGAATGTTTCTCCCGATATTTCAAAAGATGCCGCTTTGAAACAGGCAAAAGGCTTGGAAAATGTACAGAAGTATCTAGCTGAAGGAAAAGTTATGAAAGAGATTTTTGTTCCGGGAAAACTGGTGAGCTTTGTGGTGAAGTAATCGTATAAACTTTCACCGAATCCTCTTTCCCCTTCACTTTTATCTCCCCTAATTCTTTGAAGTTTAATCTTCCTTGGCACATGCGGGCCGTTTTTTCGTTAACCATGATGCGGGTATTGAACTCTTTGTTTGCCGGCTCGAGCCGTGCCGCCAAATTCACCGTGTCCCCCATCACCGTATAATCGAATCTTTTTCGTGATCCCATGTTTCCGACCAAGACTTCACCGGTCGCGATGCCTGCGCGGAAATTCAGGAGCGGTTTGCCCTCCGCCTGCCATTTTTGGTGAAGATTCGGGAGTGCTTTTAGCATTTCCAGCGCCGTCTTGCACGCTCTGTACGCGTGATCGTCTTGTTCAATCGGCGCGCCAAAAAAAGCCATGATTGCGTCGCCTTCGTATTTGTCGAGAGTTCCGCCATTTTGAAGCACGATCTCCGTCATATACTCCATGTATTCGTTTATCAAACCTGTTATTTGTTCCGGTGTCATTTTTTCAGAATATGTTGTGAAGTTCTCTATGTCCGTGAACATGACCGTGAGAACTTTGTTTTCACCACCGACTTTCAATTTCTTTGGATCTCTTTGAAGCTCTTTTACAATTTCCGGACTGACGTAATGACCGAATGCCTCTGACACGAATCTTTTTTCTTTAAATTCTGTCCAATATCTGTAAATCATTGTCGAAATGTATGCGAGGATTATCGCCGCGTACGGGTACAGCATGTTCCAAATTACGTTTTTATCGAACATGTATCTGGCCGCCGCTGTGTACGCGATCATTAGTACGAGCGCCGCGACTATCCCGAGTGGAATGTTTAGGAGGATGAACGCCACGACTGCGACTAATGCCGTTACCAACAGTACAGTTGCAAGATTTGAGAATCTTTGTTCGCTTAGCACATTTCCTTCTATTAAAGTTTGTATAGCGTTTGCGTGGACCTCTACTCCCGGCATTGGGCTTGTCTTTGCGTTTGGTGTGAATTGAACGTCTTGTAGTGAAAGGTCTGTCGGGCCGATTAGTACAATTTTGCCCTTTACTGCGGACTCCCCGAAATCACCGTTATATGCGTCTACAAATGAAATTCTTTTGTACTGATATGGTTCCGCCGCGTAATTTATGATCAATTCATCTTCCTGTGGAACCAGAATTTCCGAAAGATGTGCGATTTTTGAAATGAGTGAATTTTTTAGTGGAACCCTTCGCACGATTCCGTCATCGTCCGGCATTGCATTTACGAGTCCTGTATCTTTTGCCGCTGTGGTTAGGAGCGGAATGGATTTTGCGACTTCCCCGTTCACATCAACTCCGGCAAGCACGACGTTTCCCGCTTTTTCTATGCTTTGTGCAAATTTAATATCGTCCGGGTGATCCTTTTTTATATATTCGGAAGTTTGTTTCGCGAAATCTTCCGCGCTTTTGGTGTTCGTGTACAGATCTATGAGAGTTTTGTCATCAATTCCTCTGGATTTGTTAAAGAAAAGCAGGTCTATACCGACCGCTTTCGGGTTGTATTTACCGATGTTATCCAGAACTTGGGCGTAATAGCTTCTACTCCAGTCATAAAAACGCCCCAGTCCTTGATCGGAAGTGCTTTTTGGGTCAATTGCCACGATCACTATTTCCTCGGATGGTTCGTTTCTTGTAAAGTTGCCATCTGAAAGTTTCAAATGCCACGTCTCGCCGACACCAAAATACGCAAAAATCGACAATATAAACGTCGTTGCAACCGCTATCCCGATTGAAGCGATAATTTTGTTTTTCATTTGGTATATTATACCATAATATTATGACAACGTAAACAGTGGCCATTCAATCCCAACCTGAAAAATCCGTCCTGGGACGAGACAGTCCTTGTTTCTCGATTTTGTCAAGAGTGTAGTAAAACCACGAACTCACCTTTTGGCTTTTTCTTTTCGAAGTGTGTGATCGCTTCGTCCACCGTTCCACGGAAGATTTCTTCGTGGATTTTTGTGAGTTCGCGGCAAAGAGAAATGTGAAAGTCGCCGCCGAGATTTTCGCGGAGTTCCGAAAGTAACTTTTCTATTCTATGCGGCGCTTCAAAAAGCACAACTGTCTTTTTGTACTCCGGTATTGATTGGATTATTTTTTGGCGGCCCTTCTTTAGTGGAAGAAAACCGAGGTATACAAATTTATCCATTGGCATCCCGGACGCGACTAAGGCCGCGAGCAATGCAGACGGGCCCGGCACCGGCACGATTTGGACCCCAAGTTCGATAGCTTTTTGAATAAGTGCGTACGCAGGATCAGAGATTCCCGGAGTTCCCGCGTCTGAAACAAGGGCGATTTCTTTGCCTTCCTCCAGAGCCTCGGCCAACTTATCCAATTTTGCCTGTCCACTGTACGAATGGTAGCTCAAGACCGGCTTTTTGATCTCATAACGATTCAAAAGTTTCTGAACGTGCCTCGTATCTTCCGCCGCGATCAGATCGACCTCCTTTAAAACTTCGACTGCACGAAAAGTTATGTCTTTGAGATTTCCTATTGGAGTTGAAACTATGTACAACATTATTTTCGAAATTTTTTAAAGAATTTTTTAAGGAATTTTTTGCCCTCTGCGATGATTTTTTGGCCCTTTTCCGGGAACAAAAGCATTATTCCGCCGAAAATGAACAGGATCCCCTGTAGGAATGGAAGTACCAGTCCAACTATTCCGAGCAGTATGAGAAAAATTCCCCCGATTACTTGCACCACTCTCATTATTTTTGCTTTTTCCATTTGTCTTTGCTAATTGTTATTTGCGGTGGACGTTTGTAGTTGGGCTGAATTATGTCCACCGGTTCTCCAAGCTTTATTTCTCCGATCACCTCGCCAAATGATCTTATCCCGGATTCGTCCACCAAATCCACTTTTTCTTTTTGTTCGGGGAGGAGGTCGCCGAAAACTTTCTGCCCTTTCAATTCTTCTGCAACTTCGTCAAATTCCCGAACTTTTTCATCTAAGAAAACTTCTCTTCTGCCCGCTTTGATTAATAAAACCCCTTCATCACACCTCTTCCCCCACACCGAAAAGCTGTCGACCCCGTACAGCTCCGCTTTTGTGAGGAAACTTAAGGTATTTGCGACAGTCACTCCCACACGAAGGCCGGTAAACGATCCCGGACCGCTTACCGCGATTATTCTTTTTATATCATATATGTCCGGAACGAGTTTCATGATTTCCGGCAAAAGTTTTTCCGCTTCATTTTGATTCGATTTCCAGCTTCGCTCATCGAGTAATTTGTCGCCATCGAGCAGTGCGATTGAGGTAGTGGACGAAGCTGTGTCCATTGCGAGTGTGAGCATATTAATAAATCTTTGAAATTATAACGTTCTGAAAGAAATATTTGATTATTTCATTGTATGTTTTGCCCGCGTTTGCCATTCCTCTGGATCCGCATCCACTCATGCCAACTCCGTGTCCCAAGGGATCGAACCCTTCACAGTATGAATCGTCCACGCTTTGGAGGTATGGAGTGTGTGTCCATCCCCAAACTTCCTCCGCGCTTTTTGTGCGGCCGTCTGACTGGCTAAAGTATGGGGTTTTTGCGATTTTCCCATCATATTTCACCACTTTCCCGCGAGTGGCCAGAACCGCTTTTGCATTTTGTGGGGCACGTTTTTCATATCCGTATCCGAGGTATTTTTGTGAAGTTTCCGGATCGTCTGTGAGGTGATACGGTTTGCCCGGAAATTTTGCGTCATCACGCACATAGTGCAGTGCATAACTTCGAGCCAAAATGATAAGAGCTTTCATCTTCTCGATCGGTTCTGACTCTTGATTTTCCGCCAAGCCTTTTAGATAGTCTTCCATTGGCAATTCATTTATCACGCCTTCTTCCCGCACTTCTATGATTCCGCGGAATTCATTGTCGTTTAGCGAGGTGTTCCAAGCCGGTCTGTTTTCGTAGTTTGCGATTTTCATAATTCCGTTTCCTTCCGGAGCGAGTCTGTATATATCGTTTTTGTTCGGGACTTTATATGTTTCACCGGCTTGTATTTCCGAAATTTCCACGCTGTTTTTGTACACTTTGAATGAATTGTCGGAAGTGATTTCCGGAAGCCCATCGAATGAGAGTTTTACGCGAATATTGTCCCCTTTCAGGTTACTTTTTGTGATTTGCGGAACTACTGTTATTGGAAATTTTACGAGTCTGCCTATGTTTGCGTTGTTTATACGCGGTCGAAGATATACGTATATTTTTCCGGTTTCCGCCGGAGCTTTTACTGTAAACACAATTGTTCCCATTTGGCCCGGAGTGACCGAATCTTCCGCAAGAGAAATGTTTGTCACTTCAATCTCTTCTGAGGATTTGTATATCGCGGAGAAATCTTTCTTTTTCCATATAGTTCCGCCTGTGTTTCTGAGTTTTACCCACATTGTTCGAGTTTCGAAGAGTGCGATTTGTTTATTTGGTATCGAGTCTGATATCGCGGCGTCGTATTTGTGTTCATATACGTATGTTTTGAATGAATTGTTGTAGTCGTCGAACCACGCAATCCCTTCCATTACGGGTGTGAAATACTCTGTGTAGTAACCTTTGTCTTCCGGAGCTTTGAGTTTCATTATGAACCGGCCTGTTTCGCCCGGTTTTACCTCCTGTTGCAGCAGATATCCGAGTCTTGTTCCCACCGGAGAAGCAAATTCGCTAATTCTGTCACGTTCGTGATCCGCGCCCAGTGTAACTCTGTGTTCTCCTTGCCCTGCCCAAGTTACATTTCCTGTGTTTTTTATGTCCACATACCCATTAAATTCTTTCCCGGCCTCTATAAATGCCGGTGGGACGCGTTTTTCCACTATTTCATATGAGTAGTCGGCGTTTGTTACGAGCAGTGGAAGGACCAAGTATTTGCCGAGTTTGGTTTGGCCGTTTACAACCGGAGCTATGTTGAGATAGATCAGGTCCGATTTTAGTTCTGTTTTGACTTTTACGTTGAATGTGGCTGTTTGGCCGGGGGCGACTGATGATTCATTCATCTTTGCGAGGACCACGCCTTGCTTATCCGGGAAACTGACGACATTTGCGAATGCGGGATCACTGTTGACTACAATGAATGTATCTTTGTTCCAAGTTTTTTCACCGGTATTTTCGAATCGGATTATGATCTCCTCCTGCTCACCCGGATTCATATCCAGATATAGCAAACTGGATTTGTCCTCGAAGTTATATCCGTCATTCATACGTAATCTGTCCAGATTTGAGATGGTTGTCGTTTCTGTCAGTCGCGCCGCGAGCTTTGCAATTGCCGGAATGAGAGCTTCCAGTTTATCTCCCGGACAATCCGTAGCCATTACATCTCTGTGTCCAATTACATTTAGAGAATGTTCTCCCCTGAAAGATGAATACCCGTCCGGATCGATGTTATGAATTTTCGCTTTTTCCGCTATCAGTTTAATGAGCGCGTTTACAACCTTCTGAGGTACTTTTTCTTCGCTGTATGTCCCGAGAACCGCAATCCCGATGGATCCTATATTTCCTATCCCCGCATGTCCTCCAACGACCCCTTCTCCCCCGTATCTACCCTCGTATATACTTCCTTCTCTGTCGATTATGTAGTTGTATCCTATGTCGCCCCATCCTCTTTTTACCGCGTGGTAGTGGTATATGTCTTTTATGCTTTTAACGGCTTCTTCATTGACTATATCCGTGGCTGTGTGATGCAGTATGAATTTTGTGACTTTTTCCGCATACTGGAGCGGCCAGATGAGGGTTTTCCCTTCCTGTTTCACGATTGTTTTGCGAAGTTTTAGCTCGTCCGCATATTTTATTCGATTTTTTTCGCTAATCTCGATGATCTGCGGATTTTCAACTATGCCGTTATAGAAGCGCTTACTTTCATCCGCGCCCCACTGATCTCGTGTCGTTATGTTAATCTTGCTCCTGTTAAGCTCCAACGCCTCCCCCAGTTCGCTCACTGTGTCGATGGCGTATGCTGTTTGAATGGAGAGTGCAAAAAGCAACAGGGATATAATGAGTCTCTTCATGTGACTCATTTTAACCTTTTCTTCCTCTTCTTTCCAGGGTCGATTTTTTCGTTTTTTCGATGTATGTAAGATAGATATCAAATTGATATCTCCAGCTATACCAATCCTACATACATTCGTATTCTTTAAAATTTATATCTCCGTCTCTGCCCCCTTGATCTCACTCCCTGTTTTGTGCTATAATTATACAATCTAAAAACAAAAATAAATGAAAAAGTTTAGATTCTCCAAAATTTATGCCGCGTTTGCTGTTCTGGTTTTATGGCTGGGAGTTGTTGTGTATCTGGTTGCGGTCGGTGACGGTTCTACGTTTAAGGGTCAGATGTTTAGCGCCCCTTCTACATGCCCGGAAATCCTTGCCGAACTGAACGGATCGAATGTAAAAAATGCTACAAAACTGGTTGACGCGGCATTGCAAAAAGATTGCGCAGTATCTGAGGCTTTGCTTAACAAAGTAGAGTCACAGCTTATTCAAGAGAACTTGTAAAAAGACCTTTACAAAATTATTAATTCTCACTAGACTTCAAGCGCGCGTGAATATGACTGAACCTTTTTTAGGAAAACTTCATTACTAGTCAACATATAGATGCAGGTCTCTTATAACCTGAAGTACAGAAAGGCAAATTTTCATAACAAAATACTGCTTCAAAAGGAAGGCGAAATAATCCTCCAGGAAGACGGTTTTCGGCTAAAAGGAAAAGGCGCTACGGACCAGGGCGAATTTATCAACTTTTCGGATATAAAGGAGCTTTATTTGAGGACTACTTCACTCGCGTTTACTACGTTCGCAAAGGAGAAGTACACGCTTTGTGACGCGGGGTCTCTCTTTGAGGATTTTGTCATCGATTTCTTTAAAATCAGGAACAGTTTTCTTTCCAGGGCGCTATTCATGAGACAAGGGGAATTCATCGCAGACTACGATGGATATTTTGAAAGAGTTAATAGATTCGGGAAGCTTATCGGGAAAGGACGATCAAGTATAAAATTGCACGAGGACAGTTTGGTAATTGTGCCGCAAAAGTTGAATGCGTTCCCGGTACATTTTCACTTCGTGAGCTCGCATGAGTTTGATGAATTGGATTATAATCTTAAGCTCGTGTGTGACGATGGAAGCACTGTGCATATTTCACAACTCGGAGATATGTATGAAAACTTTGAAGAGGACTTTAACAAAGCCCTGGGAGCTATGTATGAGAGAATTGTGCATGATCTAAAAGATCTTTTGTACTCTGGAAACACCGAAGCTCTTTTAAAGATTATTAATCTAATGAAAGGCGGACGTGCTGTTCAACTTAAGAAGGCTCACAAAATAGATGGGGAAATTTACCAGAAGATTTTGGATACGGGATTTTTGAATGAGGCCGCGAATGGCCGTTTTGATTTTTTAAAGAATACAGCCGGAGCAAATTTTGAAGAAAACCTTTATGTCGGAATTGGGAAGCCGGATAAGAATCAGGAGAGGTTTGTTCCGTGGGTTATGTGGGCTGATCCTATGAAAAATATCGTTGCGTTTACTTTTATGCCTTCTCTAAATGGAGACACTCCGGATCTAAATGTGCCGAAAGCCGATATGTACTTTTTCAAGATTATAATGGAGCGTGGAAATCCAGGCGATAAGGTGAAAGACAAGGTTCTGGAGGTGGAGCAGGCGCTGTTGTTGCTGCATTTCAACACAAAACCACTTTATGAAGATAGGCGTGAAATTCGAAAGACGGAATTTAAGTACGCCATTCGAAAACTCCCTTTCCTACGTATATTACGCAAGTCTTTCATTGGCAAACTCGAGGCCAGAAAGATAGAAAGCTGGGGCAAAGATCTTGAAAAGATTTTGGCAGCTGCAAAAATCTAGTGTAAAGTTTTGGTCGCAATAGATAACCATTTATATCATGGCGGCAAAATTTACTGACGACAATTTCGATGCAGAAGTTTTAAAATCCAAGACTCCTGTACTCGTAGATTTCTATGCTGATTGGTGTGGACCATGCCAAATGCTTACACCTGTTATTGATGAACTTGCGGATGAATACGAAGGCAAAGTAAAGATTGGAAAGCTGGATGTGGATGAAAGCCCGGAAACAGCGGGAAAGTATGGTGTTATGAGCATTCCGGCACTCATCTTCTTCAAAAATGGTGAAGAAGTTTCAAGGGGAATGGGCTTCAAGCCGAAGGATGTGCTAAAAGAAGAATTGGACAGACTTTAGGGTTGTAGAAGTTTCGCCTGTTCGAGGGCGAGCTTGTCCGCTTTGTTGTTGTATTTATCTTCGTGGTGTCCTTTTACCCACTCCCATTTGATGTTCAGAAATCCGCGAGCTTTATCAAGCTCGCCCCACAAATCCTGATTCTTTTTGCGCTTCCAATTTTCATTTATCGTTTTTACAAGCAGACTTGAGTCCGCATATATTTTGATTTGTTCTTTCTGATTATTTTCATTTATTTTCGCTACATTTCGCACCCATTTCAGCGCCTCCACCGCCGATATTATTTCCATGCGGTTATTTGTTGTGTCTTTTTCATTCCCGTACAATTCCACCTCATTTCCGTCATGTAAAACGATAGCGGCCCAACCTCCCGGTCCCGGGTTTCCGAGACAACTTCCGTCCGTGTAGATTTTTATCATTTGAAATATTTTTTAATTTTGTCTTTTAATTTTCCTTTATATATCTTTACAAGAAATACGATTGTGGTCAATATTTAGATCAGTCAATATTCTGTAACAAAAACAGCAATGCCGGTTAAAAAGAAAGTTGCGAAAAGAAAGAAAAAGGCAGCTCCCAAGAAGAAGACTGTAAAGAGGAAGGTTGCGAAGAAAAAAGTTGCAAAGAAGAAAGTTGCAAAGAAGAAGGTTGCGAAAAAAAGAGTTATGAAGAAGAAGGTTGCAAAGAAGAAAAAAAAGAAGTAGTGAAAAGGGCCCCTTTTTAAGGGGCTTTTTTTATAGTTAACTCTGTAAAAGCTTTGAAGAAGGTTTGATCGGCTTCTTCTTTTGTTTTTTCTTGGTATCTCATATAAAGTTGCACAAAACGTCTTTTTAATTCTGTAAAATTCCCTTTTTTATACAAATGGACCGCGATATCCAATCCGACTACGTCTATAACTTTTGCAGTTGCTTCCTGTTCTTCTTTGTAATCCTGCGCTGCGATTTCATTGATGTCTTCGATACCCAGTTTTTGCATGACAAGCTGAACCAGACCTTCATTGTATATACCCTCGTCGTGAATTGCCTCATGCAAATACGCTTCCAGTAAGTCCTTGTAACTTTTAAAAACAACCGGATCTACCGTAATTTTTCCTCCCAAAATTTGTGCCACGCGGTTTCCGGTCAGAGTTTCCACCTCAAGCACACTTTCATCAATATTGTAACCTTGATTTCTCACGGTCATCATAGCCAGTCTGTGATTTTTCATTGCTTCCCTCACCTGCTTTTCCAAAACAGGATCGTGTTCCGCACGAGTTTCTTGGTCACCGAAGTATTCGGCTATTTTTTGTCCCATTTGTTTCTGTTATTTGTCTTAAGATTATACCATTTTTCTGGCATTTTTTCCACCCCGGGATTAGAATATCCTGGATGAATATCCTACTTCTTTTTGGCATTTCGATTCTTCCCGGCATTTTCCTGCTTTGGTACTATAACCGGTACGACAAGAAGAGGCCGGAGCCTAAACAACTTCTTTGGAAGATTTTCAAATGGGGACTTCTTATGACTTTTATCGCGGGGGTTATTGAACAAAACCTTTTTGTTTTTGTTCCGAGCTTTATCGAACATGAGTTTGTACAAGCATTCCTGATCGCTTTTGTATTTGTCGCACTGATTGAGGAAGGACTAAAACTTATGCTTGTAAAAGACATGGTTTTAAAGAACAAGCATTTTGATGAAGTAATGGATGGAATCATTTATACGATTGTTGCGAGTCTTGGATTTGCGACTTTAGAGAATCTTTTTTACGTATTTGACGGCGGAATTGAGATAGGAGTTGCCAGAGCCGTGTTGGCCGTTCCCGCGCATGCTTTGTTTTCCGGAATTATGGGTTATTACATTGGAAAGGCGCGGATGGCAAAAACTCCGTGGGACGGACGAAGTTTTATGTGGATAGGATTTTTAATTGCCGTTATGTACCACGGATTGTATGACTTTTTCTTGATGACAAACACTTCTCTTGCCTTTCTCATTATTCCGCTTCTCGTGTTAATGTTTTTTCATCTTCAATATCTCATCAAAAAAGCCCACTTTGAGGATGGCATTACAAAACAAGAGCCTATACCTTGGGATTTAAAGAGACTTTTGAGACTTGCGTTCGGTCTTGGCCTTGTGATTTTTGGGATTTTTTATGGAGTTGGGATAAAGACTATGATTGATGCCGGGCAGTACCAAAGTGTGGATGTTTTGGCCAGTGTTTTGGTTTACGTCCCCGTGTTGGGCGGAATATTTTGGGCCTTTAGGAGACACCTTTTGCCAAAATCTCAATTTGAAAAAGAGAAGAAGATAAAGGAGGATGTAAAAAGGGCTCAGTTAAAGGGCTAGGAATGGTCTTCCACCCTCTCTATTACGTTGCGCACCCCTGCCTCAGTTTGTCCGCGTACCAGTGATGGTTCGTATTCTTCTGAGGACACATACGTGTAGAATCTGACGGATGCTTTTTTGTTCTTGTAATGAGCTAGCAATTCATCTACTACACGGCCTATGCTGGTTCCGTCTTTGGCCGCTTTCTCTTCAATATTTTCCGAGGTGAAGTCTACTCTTTCCTTGTATCCCAAAGCTCTTAGATTATCATCACCCGGATCTTCGTACCAAGAAACTGCGTAACCCTGCCATGGAGCTCTGTCTATTTTTATTTTCACGTCTTCTCTTTCCAAAATTTCTCTTGGGATTTCTTTTGTTGGAAAATCAGCGGCGTCAGCTTTCTTCAACGCTTTTTTGGAAGGACAGCAATTCGCCGGCAATAATCGTTTGTGAGGATCTGAAGGACCTCTTTCCCCAGTTGCGGCGTATTCTGCATTTTTCACCATTGAACTCCATATCGTTGGAAATGACTTTAATCCACGTGTTTTTTTCACACCTCCTTTTGGCCTTTTTTGCCCCCTTAGCCCGGTTTTCCTTTCCGGATTAAATTCCATTATGTCTCCCAAGCGGTTTTGCAACACTTGTCTGTGACACACGGCTTGTGCCACTTCAACCAATACTGATGTTCTTAAGATTTCATATCTGTGCTCTCCCAAAAGGATTTTCAATGCTCGATAATTTGTTTCAAATCCGTCAATTTCACCGTCTCTTCTTAAGAAAAATTGGATGGCGGTGCAAATGATATTTTCTTCCTCATCAGAAGCGGTTGGAAACAATGTTGTTTGACTTCCTTTTGCTCCGGAAGGTAATCCTTCGGCCGCTAATATTTCCAAACCATTCAAGTGGTCTTTGTCTCCTATTATGAAGTGCGCCATGTATTCCCCGTATTCTGTCGTATCGTTTCTTATTGGAGACATTTCCGTTACAGTTCCTTTCAAGACTTTTACATCCTGCCCGGCATTGATCATGAGAGGAACTTCTCCACGACTCCTGTCTTCTCTTATTGTCTCAAAAATTCTTGCATTCACCTTTCGCAACGCTTCTATATCTATGATTTGCGGGACCTCCATTTTGTGATTTTTTGACCTTAAAAACTCTCTTAACCCGTGCATATTCATAGCCGCGTGCGCTAGAGGATCTTCATGAAGTTCCGGTGTGCTCAGCAGATTCACTATGGAGCTCTTCAGATCCCATCCGATTCCCATATCAAACATTTTTATTGCCGCCATGTCGTCTTCTGTTGGAAGGTTTTCTTTTCTTTGCGTTAATCTGCGAAGCATCGAACTTTCCGCCAAGTCTTTTTTTCTTTTATACTGATGATCCGTTTTCATCAGGCAGGCTAGCAAAACGCTTCTTACAATTCTTGACAGTCTGTTTAGTAAAATGTTTTCGCTGCTTACTCTCCCGGTATTCGTAAAGTCTGGGAAATTTCCATTTAGTATTGTACCCAGTTTCATAAATGCTCTGATTACGCTGCCGGTAAATTTGTCGGGGCGTCTTCCTGACATTGGGTCATTTGCGAACTGAACAATACTAAACACGATCTTTCTAACCATGTGTTCTCCCAGTATGTTTACAGCTTGATGAGTGTCTCTGGAAAGCTGCAAATTTCTTGAAGGGTCCGCTAATAACCTGTCGTAATCTTCTTTACGAAACCTCTCTACCACTTTTTCAAAAAGCTCCGCATGTTCCTCAAAGAATTCGGCGCCTGCCTCGTTTAGTTCGAATTTCCCTGATGTTTCTAAACTTCCATCTGTCATGAGTCCAGCTTTAATGTTTTCCTTGCTTGTTGAACCGTTTTAAGCTTAATTTCTTGATATCTCTTAAATAAAATTCCGGCAAGTATCGGGTTGCCATCTGTAATCTTTTTATACATTGTTAAAAGCGCCTCGTCCAGGACCGGCAGCCAATTCTCTTCATAATATTTAGGCGGCAACATTTTTGGGAGAATTGGAAGCATTCTTATCTGTGTGTAGATACCGTGATTCAGCATTGAATTTGGGTGATGTTCAGCAAATAGTCCGTGTAGTCCACTTCTGACTTCAAGCCTCATTGTGTATTCTCTGTCAACTGTACCTTCGTGGTATGAAGACAGAATTACATCGACTGTTTCTGCTTGAGTTTCTATGTATCCGCCTGCTGATGCTTGATTTGCATCGGTTTCCTTTTCCGCTACCCACGCCAAGTCTCTACTCTGAGGATGCGTGATCGTCTTGCCCATTATGTTTCTAACTTTCTTTAGTGCTTCCACAGTATTAGTCTTAGGAATTACTGTTATTCTGTGTGTATCTATAGGTTCTTTACCAATAAGGAGTCTTTTTAATGCTAGCTTAATTCTTGACTTAGCATTAACCACTCCGCTTTTTTCATCTTTCGGGTCATTTTCATCCCCCCCTACGTATATATACACTTCCTCTTCGTCTCCCGTCACTGGATCCTTTATCACTGTTTCCCACACTTCATAATCCAGATACCCTTCTCTTTGGACGAGTGAAATGTCTACTTTCTCCCCTCTGTCACTTTGCTGCACATCTATGTATAGTTTAACTTTTTTAAATTTATCCGCTTCGAAGACGTCGTTCATCAGATAGTCATCTTGATATTTTTTTATTTTCTCCCTTTTTCGATATGCGTGGCTGTTCATAACTTTCGCAACCGAAAGGAAAAGTATCAGTTTGAGCCTTGCTGAGTTAAATTCGTGAAAATTACTTGGATGCGCCATTACGTCATAGAGGTCGAACAGGCTGTTGCAAGTTGAGACATCATCTCCGAATCTGTATCGGTCCGCTTCCTCTTGGTCGTAATAATACTCCAAACTTCTATCCCACATCTCATTGACCTCTTTCATTAATTTATCTTCTGTTGCAATTAAGCCTCTGATATCATCGAGTGAAGCGCTTTTTCTGACATCCAGGATTCTCCTGTAGTATCCTTCGATATCTTCTTCGTCTGAATCCCATTTGGTATTTCTAAGGGCGTTTTTCCAGTTAGTCAGATCCATGTTCAACAAAGTAAGCTCGTGGAGATTCGAAGGGTCAATTATTTCTGGTCCTGATTCTTCTGCAGACTCTTGCTCTTCACCGTTCTCTGCTTCTGTAACTACGTCTGTTCCGCCACTTAACCACAATAAGGCCTTTGAGATGCTCTCCCTGGCCATGACCACTCCGTTTTCCACATTATCTACCAGAGCGTCAACCAATCTCCCTACTGTGGTATCTCTATATTCCTGATGTGGTTCTTGTTGAGTTTTTTTGGTTTTTTCTGCTACTTTTGGAATTCTTTCAAAAATCAATTTCCAGAACACGACTTCGTTGCCATTTAGAATTTTTAATTCTTCGTCGGTAAAAGCTCCTAACTCCTTTGAGAGCTGTATACTTATCCAAATGAGTTCTGATGGGGAATAATTGTAATTCATCCCAAATTTTGGAAGGTTATCTACAAGAGCATTAAAGCCTCCTCTCAGATTCCTGTGCACGATATTAAACATGAAGTTTCTTCCACCGGCTCTTGTAAAATCAATAGCCGCAACCATTCTTTCCATGTTTTTTAACTGATTCGTGATTTTACCGAGTATATTCCCAACAATCTGACTTTTGGTCAGTTCTTTACCAGGAGTTTCCGGACTGTCACTTTTCCCGAATAATGTCATTTTTGTAGTTAAAACCAGTATGTATTTATAGTGTATTTTGCGTAAAAATGCAAGTCTTTTTAATCTAATGCGTAAAACAACTCGAGAGTCTGTCCACTCTATAATTTTGACAACTCTGCGTATAATTTGTATCATGCTCTGAATTTTGAATTTCAAAAAAAACAAAAACAAAAATTCAAAAAAATGTTCTTTAAAATCTTTGCTTAATGATGTCCCCCATTTATATTAGGGATGGACGACCTACGTTTCGATAAATCGCGAAACACGGTCCTGGTGAGTTCCACTTCGCTTTATGCAGGTGTAGATACCCATGTAAACAGGCGGTCGGTGGTGCGACCGAAAACAACACCAAAGTTAGGCAAAGTTAAAACAAAAACAAAAAATCCTCTCAACTCCACCATAAGTTGATATAAGATTTCCTCCGCTTGCGGGGGTTTTTTTTATGGGGAGCAATGCATGGTTTCGAAGCGGCACTACAGCACTACAGAGAATCGTCTGTTTGATCTGTTTGATCTGTTTCATAGGTGTTTCCGATCAGTTTTCGAGTCTTTTCCAGGATTTCTTGAATAGTTCCAAGATTGCTATAGTGATCTAACTCCGCTTCTTCGGGACATTCTTCATGCAACCCTGGGGGCACGGCTTCGGCTTTGACCCTTTTCAATAAGAACTCAACCAGTTTGCCCACAAGCTTTTTTCTTTCTTGAGGTTCGTGGGAAACATCAGTGTTTTCAAGTAAAAGCGTTAGCAGCGCTGAAGGAAAGTATGGACGTAAGACATTTTTCGGTCGTGGAAAACACTCACCGGCTACCGTAATTGAAGATAAAAACTCTCTAACAAATTCTCTTATATGGATTTGTAGAACTTTATTATTAAATGCAAATTTCTCTTTGAGTACGGTGAGCTCTTCTTCCCGTTTCTTTTCCAGTTCTTTCATACCTGTTTCTGACAAAGCTTTTTCATATGGCTTTACACAATCATGATCACCACCTCTTGCACTAGAGTATCCGCAACTGTATACAAAATGACCTGACGCCCCTGTCCCCCTTACAACCGTGCAGTTGGATATTGGATACACCATTCCCACTTCCCTTTTTGGATCATATATCGCCTTTTTACCTTTTTCGAATTCGCTATTCAGGTTTTCCAGCCAAATTTTTACCAAATTTTCATATTCGTCAATGGTCCCGCACTTTCCTTTAAGAGCTACAGCAAATGTGTATTCTGCGGAGTGGATTTCAATTTCGTGATTGCGCATTTTATTGTTCCCATGGTTATCAAATATAGTTCCGGCTGCTTCTCTCCCGTCTACACGAACTTTGTGCAAATAATCATCTATTTCTTTCTGTTTCTCACGCTCCATTTTAATTTTGTATTCCTTCCTTTTTTGCGCAATCATTTCACCGATTTGCCTAGAAGCTTCTTCCACTTGTTCTATTAGCGGTTTTTGCGGTTCATCATCCGGCTGATTTTCGGTCACAGTTTTCTTCATTGCTTTGATTGTTAAAAATTATTTACACCCTGTTCTCACGTTTAAAGCATATCCCCGTTTTAGCGCTCTAAACAAGGGAGTGGAAAATTTTATATTTATCCTTGATTTTGTCTTGAATAAGAGCAGAATAAGATTGTAGAAACTTATTTACAACTCTAAAGTATGGATGGACTTGTGGAATTGCTTAAAAAATTGGGCTTTTCGGCAAGGGAATGCAGGGTGTATTCGGTTTCTTTTAGGCTAGGGCCTCAGCCCGCGAGTGTCGTTGCCAGAAAGCTGAGAATGAATCGTGTCACGGTCTATATTATTTTGAAAAATTTTGTTTCAAAGGGGTTCGCAAAGATGTTTATCAAAAGAGGCGTCCAGTTCTTTTCGGTTATTACTCCACGAGAATTAGTGAATTACGCGGAGACAAAGTCTGAAGAATGGAAAATTCTAAGTAATGAGTTTCTCAAAAGCATTCCGGAGTTTTTACAGTACAGCCAGCACAGTCAGGCTCTCCCGAAAGTTAGTTTTTATGAGGGCATAGAAGGGATAAAGGAGGTTTACAATGACACATTGAAGGGTGGACATGAAATTCTTGGATTTTTGACCGTTGAGCGTATCCCAAAAGAGCTAAAGGACTACTTTGTGAATGTTTATATTCCCAAAAGAATCAAGAGGAAGGTAAGATGTCGGATGATTCTGTCTGACTCCAAGAGAGCTCAAAGATATACAAAAAGTGATCGCAAGTATTTGAGAAAAACATACATTCTCCCCAAAAAAAATATGCCATTTGAAACCGAGATCTCGATTTACGGGAAGGATTGTGTAGCAATAATCGCGTTTACCAAGACAGATTTAAACGCTGTTGTTATCCAAAACAAAAGAGTATATAACACTCTGAAATCCATTTTCTTATTTTGCGAGTCGATTGCGAAAAAGCTTTAGGTTTTGTACGTTTGGTGATCCGTACCCCATTTAGTAGACACTTTTTAAACCCTTAACCCTCGACCTGGGCTAAAAGATGATTTCTGTATGCAACAG
>JAHKBB010000124.1 GCA_018826445.1 Patescibacteria group bacterium
AGAAAACCTAGAAAAAAAAGTTATATTATTAATCCATTATATATCTCTAATCAATAACCCTCCTCCCCCTCGTCGTACATAAGTTTTATATAATCTATTTTAATTATAATCCTATGAAAAAGAAGGGGGCAATAGTATTAGGAATATTGGTTTTATTTTTTTCTATTAGTTTGGTAGATGCTGGTTTTGTTGGAGATATCTGGAATAGGATTACTGGAAACGTTGTTGAGGGGAATGCATCTGTTGAAGAGGGGAACGCAACTGAAGAATGTTCATCTATTGCAATAAGTATGTGGTGTCCTGATTGTGATGTGGAAAAAAATGGAAATGAATGTCTTTGCCCAATGAAAACAGATGAACAAGGATGTTCTGTTTGGGATTGTGATTCTTGTGAACAAATATTAGAACCTGAAACATGCCCGGCGAGTATAAATATGGATTTTGATAAAGATAATTATATTGTTGGCGAGCAGTTTGAATTTGGAATAGGAGTTTTTGATGCACAAGGAAATCCAATCTCTAATTATCCTTTTTATATGAAGATGTATGACGATAGATGGCATACTCCTGGTCAAGATAAAACAGGTGCAGACGGCTATTTTAAACATACAGGAACAGTAGAAAAACTTCCTGGTGGAATGACAAAAGCTATATTTAATGTTTATACAGAAGAGACTGAATTTTGCGGTGTTGTTGAATACACTACAGAAATTGAAGTTGAACTTGGGCAAGAGCCTCCTGGGCCTGTTCCTCCTGAGCCAAGAGATGAACCTGGAATATGTGCAGACAGAATAAGTATAAGTTTTGATAAAAATGTTTATTATATTGAAGAGGAGTTTAAAGTTGAATTAGGAGTTTTTGATGCACAAGGAAATCCTATTCCTAATTATGTTTTTTATATTCAAATATATGACTATGAGAAGGGAATGTGGCACACCTCTTCCCAAGAAGATAAAACAGATGGAAGTGGTTATAAAATACATCAGGATAAAATGAATGTAGGTGAACCTTTTCGATTTGGTAAAAATAAGCTTAAAATATACACTGATGTTGGTGGGTGTGCTCTTGTTGAAGACATAGCAATAATTGAAATTAAAAGAGAAGAAGGACCAGAGCCAGTTCCATGCGGAATGGGAAGCTGTGTTCCTGAAGAAGATGAGGAGGTAGAAGAGATTCCAGATGAGAGAGGTTTTTATTCCTGCTCTGGATGTGAGGCTGATGAAAAATGTTATCCTATGGGATATAGAAAATCTGGAGAATATTGCACCCCTGATAATGAATTTGTAAACCAGATAGAAGAAGGAATGTGTGATAATCATTTTGAATGTGGAAGTAATCTTTGTATTTCTGGAGAGTGTGTTGGCGAGGGGTTAATGAAAAAAATTATGAATTGGATTAAGAAGATGTTTGGTGATGAACCTGAACCTCCTCAAGAGAAGGCATGTTCTGAATTGCTTCTCGAGCATAGTATTGGAGAATATAAATATGAAAAATCTGTATCTTATGAAGATGAACATACAAAAGTTCCTTTATTCTCAAAAGATGGTGAGCATTTAGGCATAATACAGTGTTGTGCTGCAGCATATAAAGATAAAGGAGATACAGAGCATGGAGTATTATTCTGTCCATATGATAGTAAAGAAGATGTAACTAACTCAGTTAAATGGATAATAGCAAAAGAGAGAAATATTATTTTTAAAGAATATGAAGGTGAAAAAGTATTTTCGTCCAGTAAGGGCAGGGGAATAATCGGTTGGATAAATAAAGCATATCTTATTGTAGTTGGTGTGGGACCTGAAGAAATGAATATTCCATTGCCAGAAAAGATAGCAGATGCTTATCTTAAAAAATATCCTTCTGAGTTTGAGTTGACAGAGGATGATATTCCTGATGCACCACCAGAACGACCATGGGTATATTGCACTGAAGAAGATGAGAAAAAAGGAGATAAATGTGAAAGTCAGCCAGGTGCTAGACTGCAAACAGACCCTAATCCTGAAGATAAAAGCTGTGAAATATATGTAGGTTGTTTATTGCCTGGTGAAAAATGTGAAAGCATAGATGATATTAAAGAAAAAGAGGATTGTTATGTGAGAGTTGCAGAGATGACAGGGGATAGCAATGTATGTGAAGAAATAACTTCTGATGAGTCTAGAAAAAATAAATGTTATGTTAAAGCTGCAGAAACATCAAGAAATGCTAAGATATGTGAAAAAATAACTGAGAAGGATATAAAAAAGATGTGCTATGAGTTGGTAGAGATATTTCCATGGGAATTTTGTAAGAGTGGGGAGGATATGTTAAATGAGGAATGTCATTTCTTTGAGGATTTTGAAAGTGGTTTAGGAAATTGGGTTTTTTCTGATTCAAGAGGAGAATCAAATACAGATTGGTGGAGTACAATGGTAGAGAAT
>JAHKBB010000071.1 GCA_018826445.1 Patescibacteria group bacterium
CGCCCGAACCGGAGGAGCCCACCGAACCCGAAGAGCCGCCGGTCGAACCACCGGTCGAGCCTGAGCCCGAGATCGGCATCTTCTACCTGGAGGGGAAACCCACCACGGTAGTGATGCAGTCTCCGGACTGCGACCAGCCATCGTGGATGGACGTTCCGTATGGAAAGCTCAAGATCGTGCTTTCCTCGGAGATGACTCCATTCACCGCGTGCTGGGCCGCAACGGATCGCCTCGACGATCAGTGGGTCTTCAAGGCCCACCTCGAGGCGAGTCCGGAGGGGTCTCTAGGCAAGTACCTCAACGGGTGCTCGGGCACGTATCTCCCGGAGGAGCAGGCGTTGAAAGACGTCCTGTCCGGAGGGGTGTGCTACGAGCACGTGGGTAATGGCGCCACCCACTGGTACTACAATGGCGCCTTTGGGGTGGTCTGTGTCCAGATCACCCACAATCCGGGCCCGTAACAACGGGCTCACAACTCAGCCTCTCAAGGGGGCGACCCGCGACTGTGGACGGCTTGCCGTTCACTAAGAGTACGAAAGATGATCGGCTGTGCCGAGACCTACCTAACTCATTAGGTCGATCATCCTGCGTGCGAGCGGGTCGCCTCCTCTTCCTTTCCAGGAGGAGGCGACACCTGCATCTAAAGCAAAAAAGCAGTGCGAGTTTTCATCCCTTCAAACTCCCACACCCCTCTTCAAAGGGTCTTTCTTTATACCTCCAACCTTACGAGTACTGCCGCCAACATCGAAAAATCCGTCCAAACCCGCCAATGAGCTTTTTGCGACCAAGTCGGAAGCCTCTTTGAGGCTGTCGAAGGATTCGCCGCAATCTCCCCACCATCCGTTCAAAACATTATAGGTCATCGAACCCTGATCGATATAGAAGTTGTTTACGTCTGTTATTTCCAGTTCGTTGCGTCCGGATGGTTTGAGGCCCTTAATTACATCAAAAACCCGGTTGTCATATAGGTAACAGCCGATTACGGCCAAATCCGATGGGGGATTTTCCGGTTTTTCGATAATCTTCTCAATCTTGTCGCCGGAAATTTCCGCTACACCATATGAAGAAGGATTTGGCACACTCTTTAAGAAGATTTTCGCGCCGCCTCCCTGACTCTCATATTCCTTAACCGCGCCTGAAATATCATCGAAAATGATATTGTCGCCTAGGACAACGCAAACGCTTTCTCCGGCGGCAAAAGATTCTGCCAAAGACAACGCTTCCGCGATTCCTCCGGCATTTTCCTGGACATCAAATGAAAGGTCTACGCCCAGAGAACTTCCCGAACCGAGCAGTTCTAAAAATCCGCCCGCATGGCCTTTCCCGGAAACGATTAAAATTTCATTAATACCGGCCTGTTTCAAGGTTCGGATGGGGTAGTAGATCATCGGTTTGTTATAGACGGGCAAAAGGTGTTTGTTTGTGACTTTTGTTAGGGGCCGAAGTCTCGAACCCGTTCCGCCTGCAAGTATTATTCCTTTCATAGCGGGGTCTAATATACACTACTTTTTAAATATTCATCAAGAGCTTCCTTGTGAGGCCGCAACCCCGGCAATTTTGAGTTCTTTAATATAGAGCACAAAGGCCGCACAGCGGGTCTGAGAAACTCTTCCGAAGTAATTGCCTCAACGTCCACCTTCATACCTTTTAATTCAAAGATTTCTTTTGCAAATTCATACCAGGAAACACTACCTGAGTTAGTGAGGTGATAAATACCATAATCTTTGCCCTCTACAATCATTTTTTCCACAGCTCGAGCCAAATCCAAAGTAAACGTAGGATTCCCAACTTGGTCGTGCACAACCTGTAATTTGTCCTTTTCCGCGCCAAGGCGAAGCATAGCATCTACAAAATTCTTTCCGTTCGGCCCGAAAAGCCAAGAAGTTCGCACTATATAGTAGTGTTCCAAACTCTCCAGGATAGCCTTTTCACCGGCCAATTTTGACCTTCCGTACTCATTTATGGGGTTTGGCTCACTGTCTTAACTGTATCCATCACCGTTTTTCCCATCAAAGACATAATCCGTACTGAAGTGGACAAGTGGGGCCGAAACCTCCGCGCACGCTTCCGAAATAAAGTACAGAGCCTCTCCATTTACCATATTAGCGAGCTCCGCATTGCTTTCCGCGGAGTCCACATTCGTATATCCCGCCGCATTTATCACAAGATCAGGCTCACGTTCAATAACGCGCTCCAAAACCATGTCTCTATCCGTAATGTCGAGCTCTTCTTTGTCATAGCCGACGGCATTCTCGAAAACGGACATTAAAGCTGTCCCAAGCATCCCTTCTGAACCTAAAACAAGTACATTCATGCGTCTCTATATTTCAATATTTCGTCTATAACCTTATCAAACTTCACGTCCTTTGCGCCTTCTTCAACGCGCAGTTTCCACTCAACACCATCTTTCTCAAGAGTCCTATTACTCACAACCATGCGTACAGGAAGTCCGATGAGATCCGCATCATTAAATTTCTTTCCCGGACTTTCGTCCCTGTCATCATACAAAACCTCAATTCCCTTGGATTTCATTTTCTCATACAGCTCATCCGCTTTTTTTGCAACTTTCTCATCGTTCCCGAGCGCCACAAGATGTACAAGATACGGGGCAACCGATTTTGGCCAAATCATGCCTTTGTCATCATGTTTCGCTTCGACAATAGTGCCAATCAAACGTGTGCTTCCGATACCATAACATCCCATAATAACTTTCTTTTTCTTTCCGTCCTTATCCGTAAATTGAAGATTGAACGCATCGGAATATTTGGTGCCGAGCTTGAATATATTTCCGGCTTCAATAGCTTTTTTCTCTTCAAGCTGGCTTTCGCATTTTGGACATTTGAATCCGCCCTTCACCTCAACAAAATCCGCAAACTCTTTTATCCGGAAGTCACGTCCAAGATTTGCGTTCACAAGATCGACTTTGTTTTTGTTTGCGCCCGTAATCCAATTTTTCACATGACGTACAGAATGATCCGCAAAAAATGGAATCCTGTCATTGCCAATGGGGGAGATAAAGCCCGCATAGAGCTTCGCCTTTTTCAATTCTTCATTCGTTCCGGGCTTCAAAAGCTTCTTGAAATATCTCTCCAGCTTATGCTCATTTACATTCAAATCTCCACGAATGCATATCCCAACCAAGCCGGTGTCCTCAACTGAATAAACAACAGTTTTTAGAATCTGCCATGGTTCACACTTGTGCAATTTTGTCCCAGCCTCAATACTCGGTTCACGATTTGCCGGAACTTTTTTCATTTTTTCTTCCTTTATATCGTCCTCATTTGGAGGAAGGGCGTTCCCCTCCGCAATCTCAAGATTTTGAGCAACCCCACACTTCTTGCAAAGCAAAATCGTATCCTCTCCGGCGGGTGTAAGAATCGAAAATTCATGCGAAATCTGATCCGTGAAAGCACCTCCGGAAGCCTCCACTATATATGCTTCCAGCCCACATCTCTTATACACATTGAAATACGCCTCCTTCGCACGCTCATAATATTTGTCGAGATCCTTCTCATCCGTATGAAAACTATACATATCTTTCATCCCAAATTCACGTCCTCGAAGAAGTCCGGATTTCGCCCTAGGCTCATCCCGAAACTTAGTCTGAATCTGATACACAGCCATCGGAAGATCTTTGTACGAATTGATCTGCTTCACCGCTAAAGGAGTGACGGTTTCTTCGTGACTGGGTCCGAGTACAAAATCTTTGTCCCCGGAGCCCTTTGTTCTATAAAGAATGCCGTCCATGGTTTTGTCCCGGCCTGTTTGCTGCCAGATTTCAATGGGATGCAAAGTCGGCATCAATATCTCCTGCCCGTCAATCGCATTCATTTCTTCCCTTATAATCTGTCTCACCTTGGCAAGAACACGCGCTCCGAGCGGAAGAAGATTGTAAATCCCGGCCGCGACCTTATCTATAAAACCCGCCTGAGTGAGAAGTCTGGCATTAATGCTGTCGGTGTCGTGCGGCGATTCCAGTTTCGTACGCCCAAAAAATTGTGAATATCGCATGCGTCAAATATAACTTTTTTCCGGAAGAATCTCAATAGAGTGTTGTGTCCCCATGTTTCAGCCAGTCTTTCTCATATGCAATCGCGTCTTTCTGCGCGGTCACTCTGCGGATCGCCTTTGTGTGCTCTTTTAAAGTGTTGTCGGCCGGCAACAACCGCCCGTCATTTCGCATAAAATCAATCGCCGCAAACCGAAAAAACTCCGCATAGCTGCTGAACCCCCACCTCTCGATAATCTGGTCAATCCTCTCGAGCAAGGGGTCGGGAACAATAAAAACGACTTTCTTCATAGTATGTCGATTAGATATCAAATTGGTACCTCAGGATATATCAATTCGACATACACTACAAATTCGCAAAAAATTCACAACCCAACTAGTCTAAACACGACTTGGTTTTTGGGGATCCCTGCTAATAACTTTGTGCTGCCGCTCTTCGAGCTTATCCATGAGCTTTTCGGCCCACTCCTTGTGGCTTTCGTACCAATCGAAGGTTTTTGCGATTCCTTCCCGAAAATCTACGGAGGGCGACCAACCGAGTTCGCGCTGAAGTTTGGATGAGTCGATGGCGTACCTGCGGTCGTGGGCGAGACGGTCGTCCACAAAAGCGATAAGGCTTTCATCGCGGCCGAGAAAATCTAAAAGAGTTTGTGTAATTTCCAGATTGGTGCGTTCGTTGTTGCCGCCAACATTGTACGTATCCCCGAGACAACCTCTTTCAAGCACTGCGTCGATTGCGCGGCAGTGGTCGAGAACGAAAAGCCAATCGCGGACATTCTTGCCGTCTCCGTAGACCGGAACCGGCTTGTCTTCGGAAATCAAGCGGAAGAAATAGGGGATCAGCTTCTCCGGGAATTGGTATGGGCCGTAGTTGTTGCTGCAGCGGGAAATAGTTGCCGGCATTTGATATGTTTCGAAATATGAACGGACGAGGAGATCGGCTGATGCTTTCGAAGCCGCGTACGGGCAGTTCGGGGCTATCGGAGTTTTTTCGGTAAAATAATCTTTAGAATCTGTGCCAAGATCTCCGTACACTTCGTCTGTTGAAACCTGGTGGTATCTTTTTACGCCGAAATCTTTCGAGGCTTCGAGAAGGTTGTGGGTTCCGACTATATTTGTCATTACAAATATGCTTGGCTCGGTGATTGAACGGTCCACGTGGGTTTCAGCCGCAAAATTAACCACATGATCCGGCTTTTCTGTTTCAAAAAAGGATTCGATAAATTCTTTGTCCGCGATATCGCCTCGGACGAATTTGAAATGCGGGTTGTCCATGAGCTTCGTGAGGTTGTCGAGATTGCCCGCGTACGTGAGCTTGTCGAGAATTAAGATGTCCCGATCCGGGTATTTGTCCGCGTAATAATGGGCAAAGTTTGAGCCGATAAAGCCCGCGCCGCCCGTAACTAAGATTTTCATGAGTACTCTTTTATAAATTCGTCAAGATCGTAAATGTAATCGTCAGGCCTATAATTTACCGAAGAAATTGCCAAAAGTACAGACCCGAAACTCCACTCATTAAACTCGCGGAAGCAAGGCTCTTTCATGATTATCGCGTCACCTTCGTCGAGGTCGATATCGTTCCATTTTTCGCCATCGTGAAGGCGGCCCTTTATAGTGCCCTGTTGGCAAACGTAAATCTTCTTTTCATCGCGGACTGCATGGCCGCCGCGCGGCGCGGTAACATGATTCACGTAATATATGCGCTTCACCGGCCAGTCGACGTACTTATGTAACTCGATTGGGACAAGCGCGCCGCGCTCGTCCTTGAAGATATTTAATTTAATTTTTTCAAATCTACTCATCGTCAGTAGAAGATAAAGTTCTTTCGTGTTCTTCCGTTTTATATGCCTCTACGATATCACCTTCCTGCATTTGAACATTTCCCTGGTATTTGATTCCACAGTCATTTCCTTCCATAACTTCTTTCGCAATTTCCTGTCCTTTCTGAAGCGAAATAATTTCTCCTTCTCCAACCACTTTCTCATCCCTAAATACTCGAATTTTCACCCTATTTGACATCTTTCCGCTCTTAACTTTACATCCCACGATCATCTCCTTCTTCTTCGTGAGGAAAACCTGCTTCACCTCCGCACGACCGACAACAACTTCGACGATTTCAGGCTCGAGCATGCCGGTAAGAAGCTTGGTGATGTTATCTAGAAGTTCATAAATAATCTTGTATATGACAATGTCAGTTTTTTCTCTCTGAGCAGTCCTCTTCACCTGAGCGGGTACATCTACATGAAATCCGATAACAAGTCCACGACTTGCCGCGGCCATCATCACATCCGACTCGGTAACATTGCCGACTCCGCTGTGAATAACTTTCACGGCAACGGTGTCACTCTTTATTTTTGCCAATGAATCGCGGATCGCTTCGAGAGACCCCTTTGTGTCCGCTTTCAGAATGATCTTCAGTGTATTTAGTTCACCCGCGTTAATCTGCGAAATAATTCGGTCCATGCTGGAAGCTCTGCCTTTCCCCGCCTTGCGAATCGTTGAAACATTAAGAGCCTGAAGCCTAGCCTCCTTCTCTGTCTTGCAGACCTGTAAAATATCACCGGCAATCGGAGTCTCAGAAAGTCCGGCGATAAGCAGGGGAGTAGAAGGGCCGGCTTGCTTTACATTCTTCCCGGTGTGATCTCTCACAACCTTCAATCGACCATACGCGGATCCGATACACACATTGTCCATGGCACTTAAAGTTCCCGTATTAACCAAAATAGTCGCAACAGGTCCAAAGTTTGTATCTAAATGTGCTTCAATGACAGTTCCAACAGCTTCACGCTTTGGATCCGCCTTTAAATCTTCCATATCGGCAGTCAGAAGAATCATCTCAAGCAATTGATCAATACCCTCGCCGGTGTGAGCGGAAACAGGAACCATTACAGTCTTTCCACCCCAATCGTCAGGCTGGAGATCATATTGAGCAAGTTCACCCTTCACCTTATCTACATTCGCATTTGGCTTGTCGATCTTGTTAATTGCAACAACAATAGGCACTCCGGCTTCCTTCGCATGATCCATCGCTTCAATTGTTTGAGGCTTTACCCCTTCATCCGCCGCTACCACCAAAATCGCAACATCCGTAACCTTGGCTCCACGTGCGCGCATCGCGGTAAACGCCTCATGCCCCGGAGTATCCAAGAATGTAATCTTTCTCCCATTCTTTTCAACCTGATACGCGGCAATATGCTGAGTAATTCCACCGGCCTCCGTATCAATAACATTCGCACTCCTGATATAATCCAAAATCTTTGTCTTTCCGTGATCAACATGTCCCATAACGCAAACAACGGGTGGACGCTTAACACTCTCCTCCGGATCATCCTCTTTTAAAAGCGCTTCTAAATTTCCGGCAACAATATCCTCAACATTCGCAGCCCCACGAATCTTTTTCAACTTCACGCCCATATCTTCCAAAATCAAAACGGCAGTCTCAAAGTCAATCTGCTGATTGATATTCGCAAGAATCCCATTCTTCATCAGCTCTCCAATGATCTTCGCGATCTTCACTCCGCTCTTCTCGGCAAGCTCCTTAACGGAAATAACATCCGCAATCTCAACTACATCCTGCGGAGCTTTCTCTTCCACGGGCTCGTCAACCTTCTCCTTTTTTACGGCATCTTTCCCGGCAGTCCGCTTTCTTTGTTTTTTTACAATTTCACGCTGAATCTGTTCATCCACTATTTCTCCATAAATCTCCGCTGTATCCGCTTCTCCCTCTTCTTCAGGTTTTAACTCATCGAGTAAAAGCTCAGCGAGATCATTATCAATAGTCTTCGCCTTCGGCCCTACATCAAAACCAAGCTTCCGGATTTTATCCTTTAGCTCCTTTGTGGACAATTCCAACTGTTTCGCCAAATCAGTTAACTTTGTTGCCATAAGCAAAAGTAGTCTACGGAATCAGGTGTGGAAAGTAAAGGTTAACCTTCGATTTTTGGAATTTCTTCAGCAGGGGACTTCAATTGCTCTACGTTCTCCAACTTGTTCTCAAGCTTCATGAGTCTCTTTTGAGAAATTTCAAAACTGCCTTGAGCGTGTCCCAAATGCTTTCCAACCAGAGAATAATCTTCGCCAAATCTGCCAAAATCGGTTCGAAGAGCGGCCAGGTTTGTGAAAATCTCCTTCGCACTCTTCTCAATCTGGAGACCTTGAAGCCCCATCAAAATGGCCTGGAGGTAAATATAGAAACTATTAGGGGAAACAGGGATAACTTTCTTTGCCAGCGCGTATTGGCTGATACTCTTGTCCTCCGCGTCCTTTACAATCGTTTCGTAGTAGACATTTTCAGCGGGGATGTACATGATCGCAAAATCAAAAGTTCCTTCGCTTGGGAGGATATATTTGCCGGCAATGGCGTCAATATGCTTCTTTACGTCCGTAACAAAGATTTTTCGGAAGGCGGTTGCATCTTTCTCATCATCGTTCTTATTCGCTTCGATCATCTTTTTGAAGTTTTCGAGGGGAAATTTTGCGTCTACCGGCACCATAAGATCGTTTCGTAGGTGAATTACCGCGTCCACTTTCTCCCCACTCTTAAAGCAATATTGCATAGTGTAATGCTCCTTTGGAAATATCTGTGCGAGAAGATCACCCAAGAAAAGCTCCCCGAGAGATCCTCGGAGCTTCGGCGCCCGCAAAATTTCCTGCAAACTGGAGATATCTTTCCCAATGTCATGAATTCTCTTATTCGACTCCTCCATCTTTGAAAGCCGCGCATTCACGGTATTCACAACCTTCGCGGCAGTATCCAGCCTTTCGCCGACAGATCTCTGAGACCTGTCTAGCGAAGTGCTGACTTGCTTCGTCATAGATTCCAGACGATCCGCCATCATTTTTTGCATGTTCTGAATAAGGAGAGCATCGTCCTTATTCGGCTTAAGTTCGGAAAGCTTTTTGTAAAGAAAATAAAAAGCTCCCAGCAAAACCACCGTGATGATTCCAAAAAACAAATAATCCATAGTGGTAGGAATTGTATATCAAAGGCAAGGGGAGTTCAACTTTTAGTATTTTTTTCAAAAGCTAAAATAGTAAAAAAGTAAAAAATTTTTACTATTTTACGAATTCAAAAACTTAATCTACCTTCCGCAAATATCCCTGTATTCGCATTTTTGGCACCGAGATCTATCCTCGGTTTTCTCGAATTTATGATCACGAATGGAAGAATATGTCTTCACAATCAAATCTTTCAAAGCATCTAGCTCTTTCTCGTTAAATTCAAAACTTTCTTTTTTGTATTTACCGCTTGGATTTGGCTCAATAAAGTCAAATTCACCTTCGCTAATCTCAAAAGGGAATAGCTGATCTAATTCCCCTAGAAGTTTGTAAAAATTCACCTGCCTTTTATATCTGCCATCGGAAGCCTTCGTCTTTCCTTCAATGTCGTTGCGCGAACGGACACGACCGGTCTTGTAATCAATGACTTTTACATTTCTCCGCACATCATCCAAAAGTTCAATTTTGTCCAATTTTCCGGTCAGTGGAACTTCGCCGAGGTAAACATTGTGGGTTCCAAAGAAATATTCCAAAAACATCGGACGCTTAAAAGCATCTTTGTAATTTTCAAAATATCCGGCCAGAACTTTTTCTCCTTTCTTTACCATTTGCTTTCTTTCATCGGCAGTCATTACTTCGAGATTTATAGCCTTCTTAAACTGATCGACGAGATAATCTCCCCCCGGAATACCGCCGCTTTCCTTGAATTTCTTAAAGAAAAGTTCCAGCGCCCTATGCACCGCAGTCCCAAAAGAAAGCGAAGGCGTCTTCACCCGCGGCAGCCTCAAAAGATTGTTATACAAAAATTTTCTATGACAATCAAGGTACGTGTCTAAAGCAGTAACACTTAGTTTGAAATTCTCGACCAATCCCGCAAGATAATCGTCCAAATTCTGCGGAATTTCATCCTTCGGCTCAATTTGCTGCAGCAGTAGTTTTTCGGCATTTTCCTCATATTTCTTTACATCAACTTTCTTTATATATTTCTCATCAATCTCGGAAACAAAAAGCGAAGGCACGACCTCACGTTCGACTCCGAAACTGTGATACAACTTGCCGTAACTTAAAAAGACCTGCTTCTTCGCGCGGGTCAAAGCGACATAAAAAAGTCTGCGCTCGTCTTCATTCTGCTCTTTCTTGTCAGGCTCCGAATTTGAAACAATTTCATCAGGCAGTTTTATAAGATCGCGATTTCTCTTGTTGCCCCACTTCCCATCGTATAATTTCGGCAAAAATACATATTCAAATTCCAATCCCTTAGCTTTGTGCGCGGTCATAACTTCAACCGCATCCACTTCCGGCTTCAACATATATTCCTCAATCTTCAGCCCATGCTCCTCCATGACATTCAATTTTTTCAAAAATCCTTTCAGACTCAACTCATGATCCGAATAATTCATGCTTTTTATAAATGAGAATAGGGAATTGAGCTTATTTAAAAGATCAATCTTATGCTCCGACTTCAGCGCATATTGAATGTATCCGGTTTCCCGCAGTAAATATTCGAAAAACTCACTCAAGGTAACATTCGCGGCTTTCTTCCTCCAGTTGAGCAACTTCTCCGTAAATTCCGGAAATACCTCGAAATAACGCCTTTTCTCTTTATGTGCCCTCTCCGCAATCTTGAACGCGTCGGCAACTTCAATATCAATAAAGTCAAAAAGCATAACCTCGAAAAATAAAAGATCTTCCTGCGGATCGTTTATCAGCCGCAACAACTTCAAAATCTTCCTGATATCCGTCTCACGCAAAATATCAACACCGCTCCTGAGAAAGTAGGGGACTCGATGCCGCTCAAACATATCCACAATATCGACGAAATCCGCATTATCTCGGACAAATACCGCGATTTCGGAAAGATTGACGCCTTTCTTATGCAACTCCTTAATCTTCTGCACGAGAAAAGCATTTTCATTCTCGCCCTGAGTGAATTCCAGCAATTCTATCGGGCTGTCCTCAATATCCTTCTCGGCCTTCAAATTTTTCGTCACGTCCTTCTCAATATTCGTAATTCGCTGGTCATTGTGCTCAATGAGACTTCGAGCCGCGTCCAGTATCAGCTGGGAGCTCCTGTAGTTCTTATCAAGTACAATTTTCTTCATCCCGGGATACAGCTTGCCCAAATACAAAAGATTTTCCACAGACGCTCCCTGAAACCTGTATATAGCCTGATCATCATCCCCGACAACAAAAATATTCGGATTATCCCAAAAACTTCCGAGCAGTCGGACGAGCTCATTCTGCGCATTGTTCGTGTCCTGATATTCATCCACCAAAATATATTGGAAAAGCTCCTGATAATATCTCAAAAATTCATCGTCCTCCCTCATCTTCTCGACCACAAAGATAATCATGTCCTCGAAGTCATAAAACCCTTTCTGAGACAACGCTTCTTGGTACGCTTTGTAAAGCTCCACCAGTTCTTCCAGTTTCGAAAGCTCTTTCTCGGTCTGAATGTGTCGAAGTGACTTCTCGTCAACATCTTTTTTTTCTTTCTCCCAGGTCGATCTCCTCCCCGAAATCAACTTCTCAAAATCCTCAACCAAAACATTTTCGCGCTTCAGGTCCTTAATAGCCTCGGAAATCGCCTTCAAAAAATAATACTTGTTGTGGAAACTCACCAACTGATCCAGCTCGGTTTTGTCAATGATTTCCTGAAGCACAAGCACGCGATCCACATCCGTCAACGGCCGTAATTCTTTCGAAAAAATAAATTTTTCAGGAAATTCATGAATCGCTTTGTCACAAAATGAGTGAAATGTATGAATCTGCACATAATACGCGGCACGACCAACAATCTCAAGCAAGCGTTTCCGCATGGCAATAACCCCGCTCTCGGTAAAAGTAAGAGCCAGGATATTTTTCGGATCCATCTGCGTTTGCTTCAAGATGTTTGCGACTCTCAGCGCCAAAACCTGCGTCTTTCCGGTTCCCGGCCCGGCAACAACCATCAAGGGACCTTCGATATGGTTGACGGCTTCTCGCTGGGAGGGGTTTAGATTCATACCGTTAATTTACAGTCCTTAAAGACACTTTTAAAATTGGAAATCCTATTTTTGCTTGACAAATTTGCACAACGTGCTTAAAATGCCAACCTAATAATTAATTACCCATAAAAATGGAATTCAACAAACCGCCGGAAGGATTTGAAGGCGAACAGAAAAGAAAAACCGACTTCACGTCTACGGAAGAAAAATTGGCGTATGACGCCCAAAATCTGCTCCAACTTGCGAAAGATAGATACGGGAGAGAACAGGTGACTGTTCGTGACGCTCTTGATCTATCTTCCAGGCATGATGACGACATTGAAGCTTTGAGAAAAGCCCTCGCTGTTGCGTTAAAAACAAAGCCCGATTTCGAACAATTTATCAACGGCTTGAATTTGGATGACGCGCATAAATTAAAACTAAGGAAAATGATGGATCCCGCAAATTACGCGAAGGCTGTCGCGACCGCTGAAGAAGATATGAATCCGGGCTGTAAAATCCCCGCGGATATTTATGAACGTGTTGTTGCTGAATTAATGACTTGGAGTGAAGAGAAACTTAGAGCGGTTTGCGAAGAAGCGGAAATGCCGAGATTGCTTGTCGTCACTCCCGGTAGTTTTGATGAAAAAGTTGCCGCCATGGATGAGCATAAGCATTACACGCACAAAGACGGCAAGCCTCAGGAAGATGCCTATGTTGACAGGGATTCGAATTCTCCGTACAGATACCCTCCAAAGATGAAAAAGGGAAAGGTAACCATATCCGATAGTATTCCACACCCAAAGCAATTAACCGGAGTTTCAACAAAGCTGGGGGAAAGAAGGGCTCATTTGACTCAAAAATATGCTGAAAAGGGTATGCGGCATATTGACAAGGACGAGATGGCGACGTTAGTGCAACAATCTTTAAGGGAAGCCGGAGAAACCGGTGATAACAGTAAGATTGTTGATAACTGGGAGGACGGAAACGGAACTGTTACATTTTTAGACCCCGATAGCTTGACGGATTCAGCGTTTGTGGCCTGTGCGTTTTTCGATTCGAACAATCATCGGGCGGGCTTCGATTACGACAGTCCCGAGAGTGAGCGTGACTACGCTCGGGGCCGCGCCTCGATGCAGGTTTTGAAGTTTTAGCTTTAGATTTTATTTCTCCTTTGTCTCAGGAGCTTCTTCTGTCGAAGCCTCCTCTTTCTTTTTCTTCGCCGGAGCCTTCTTCTTCGCGGTCTTGACAGAAGCGCTGTCGCTTCCTGTCGTTAAGGCGCTTCGCTCCGCTTCGCGCTCCGCGCTGCCGGTCAAAGCATTAACGGAAAGTCCGATTCTATGCTCTTCAGGATCGATAGAGACGATTTTCGCGTCAATTTTATCACCCGCATTAACAAGTTGCGAGATGTCTTCCACCCCCTCCGGAGCAAGTTCGGAAATATGAATCAGACCGTTAATTTCATCTTCAAGCTTCACAAACACTCCAAACGGGGTAAGACGAGTAACCTCGCCCGAAACCTTGTCCCCAATCTTATATTTCTGAACAGCATCAACCCATGGGTCCGGGGTTAATTTCTTCATACTTAGGCTGATCTTGTCACCCTCAATTCCAATGACAAGAACCTCAATTTCATCGCCAAGTTTTCCATATTCAGAAGGATCCTTGACGTGTCCCCAAGCAATCTCGGAGATGTGAACAAGTCCTTCAAGTCCATCGAATGCGATAAATATTCCAAACTTGACAAGTCCGGAGATCTTTCCTTTGATTTTTTCTCCGACTTTAAGTCCGCCAAGAGCTTTTTGACGTGCGCCTTCTTGAGCCGCTTTCTCGGAAAGGATTAGCTTGTTAGAGTCATAGTCCACATTGATAACACGAACAAGGAATTTCTTCCCGACAAGATCCTGAAGTCTCTTTAGAATCTCGGCGGAATCAGCTCCATTTACACGCGGATAGTGCAGGGGAGCGAGCTGTGAAACGGGAATGAACCCCTTGATTCCATCAACATCAATAAGAAGTCCGCCTTTGTTAGCCTCCGTAGGTGTAACGGATATACTTTCATTGCTTTCAAACGCTTCAACAAACTTGTTCCAAGTCTTTTCCTGGCTCGCTTTTCTAAGTGAAAGAACCACGAGTCCGTTCTTGTCTTCATCATCAATAACGTAAGCAGAAACGCTGTCTCCTTCCTTGAGCTCATCCGTAGTTCCGGAGCTGTCGCAAGTTTCACGTCCGGAAATAATTCCGGTTGCGCCCCCACCGAGGTCAACCAAGATCATACTCTTCAAAACAGATGCAATCTTTCCCGTTACAAAATCCCCGGGCCTGGGTGAAAACACCTCGGGAGAATTCGCCAAAAGTTCGTCCATTAAAGAGGAATCTTTTTTTGTAGCTGTAGCCATAGTAATAGTTCCTGGCAGGACTTAAAAAAATATACTTGGCTCTCCAGAGAAAGAAAACGCCCTGCGAGGTGAAAATGTCCTCTTTTTTAGAGAGCAGGTGGATTATATGGGGTGGTGGCCGAAAAGTCAACTGATTTTGAGACTCTTTCTAGAGAGTTGTATCTCCGCGTTTCAACCATTCTCTTTCGTATTTGATCGCATTTCTCCGAGCAGCCACTTGGCGAATCGCTTTCGCATGTTCTTTTAAAGTGTCGTCAGCCGGCAACAACATCCTGTCATTTCGTATGAAATCAACAATCAAAAACCGGAGGAATTCCGCCTGACTCATAAATCCCCACTTCTCAACCACCTGGTCAATCTTTCCGAGTAGGTGATCGGGGATCGAAAAATGCAGTTTTTTCATAGTATACCTGTTATGTACCTAATTGGTACCCCAGGGTACACCTGCGTGGTATACTTTGCAAACCAACAAAATAAGATACCCCCACTTCCTCTCAAAAATCACTATTTGCCCATTTTCGCCTTCACAAGCTTCACTTTCTTTCCGTCCTTTTCGATCTTCACCGTGTCGCCGTCTTTGAATTTGCCCTCAAGATAGAGTTGAGTAAGTGGATCTTCCACGTGGTCGCGAATAGCACGCCTGACAGGTCTGGCCCCGTACGCCGGATCGTATCCGAGTTTTGAAAGTACCTCAAGCCCGCCGGGAGTGAGACTCAAGCTGAGTTTTTTGTCTTTCAAGCGATTCTCCAGATAACCAATGTGAAGTTTAACAATCTCCCTGATGCTGTTATGAGTAAGCGCGTGGAACACAACAATCTTATCAACACGATTCAAAAATTCCGGACGGAATTTCTTCCCGAGTTCTTTCAAAATATCCTCTTTGGAGGCTTCATAGTCTTCCTCCGCTTGCTCAAGTTCGTCATTCCTCATATTGAATCCAAGAGGCGCGGCTTTTTCAGTCAATTTTTCCGCTCCAATATTTGAAGTCATGATTACTATGGTGTTTTTGAAGTCAACAGCGCGACCCTTGCTATCCGTCAAAACTCCATCTTCCAAAATCTGGAGTAGGAGATTGAACACATCCGGATGAGCCTTCTCGATCTCATCAAACAGAACCACAGAGTAAGGTTTTCTGCGAATCATCTCCGTCAATTGTCCGCCATCTTCGTATCCGATATACCCCGCGGTTGTGCCAACAAGACGAGACGTACTGTGACGTTCCATAAATTCACTCATATCTATTTTAATGAGAGCCTCCTTGTCGTTGTAAACTTCCTCAGCAAGAGCCTTTACGAGCTCGGTCTTTCCGACACCCGTAGGTCCGAGGAAAATAAACGACCCAATGGGACGTTTTGCCTCCGCAAATCCGACACGAGATCTTCGAATGGCTTTCGAAACCGATTCGAGGGCCTCTTCCTGGCCTATAATCCTCTTCCTAAGAGCTTCTTCCAATGCCATGAGTTTGCTAACTTCGGACTTGACAAGCTTTGTCACGGGAACTCCGGTAATGGAGGAAACAACCCTCGCGATGTCATCTTCTGTGATCTTCTGCCTCCTGTTTCTAGGGATTTTTACAGTCTTTGCGTCTTCGATTTTTTGCATGACATCAAGCTCGTTGTTGCGAAGTTCAGCGGCGTGTTCGTAGTCTTGTTGAGATACGGCCGCTTCTTTCGCTTTTATGACTTTTTGTAATTCTTTTTGAAGTTCTTTGACTTTATCCATAGTTCCCTTTGCCTTCACCCGCTTCAAAGAAGCAGCCTCATCCATAAGGTCAATGGCCTTGTCCGGAAGGAAACGGTCATTTATATATCTCTTTGACATATAAACAGAGGCTTCCAAAGCTCCATCCGTAATATTCAAACTGTGATGATCTTCAAAACTTTCTCGAAG
>JAHKBB010000009.1 GCA_018826445.1 Patescibacteria group bacterium
AAAAAAGCATTAAAAAACCTTAAAGGGAATCCGCTTATCATAGTTCACAACGCCGCAAATCCACTAGTCGCGGAAAAAGAAATTCGGGAATGCGTAAAAGCGGCGAAAATTAACGGCGCCGCGTACGTCGGGCATCGCGTCGCCGACACAATCCATGACAAAAACGGAAAAACATATACACGCGAAAATTTAATTGCCGCCCAAACCCCACAGGTCGCATATTTGAAAGACCTCAAAAAAGCACTGGCGCCGGGGATCGAATACACAGACGAAGTTCAATTGCTGGAACAGATCGGAATTAAAGCAAAGTTCGTTCCGGCTTCAAAAAACAATTTTAAAATAACCACATGGCAGGACTTCGAGTATTTCAAATATCTGCTTGGTGAAAAAATCACAGGACTCGGTGAGGACACACATGGCTTTTCAAAAGAAAAAGGATTAATGCTTGGCGGAGCAAAGTTCCCGAAAGAGTACAAAACAACTGCAAATTCAGATGGGGACGTGATTCTCCACTCGCTGACAAACGCAATAAAGTCCGCACTCGGCCTGAAATCTCTCGGGGCAACGGCTGACAAAATGTTTAAAGCGGGAATCCGCGACAGCAAAAAGTACCTCAAAGAAGTTTTGAAAAATCTCAAAAAGAAAGAGCTGAAAATCACGTCAATTAGCATTTCGGTTGAAACAAATTCACCGAAAATCGATCCAATTTCAGGCAAAATCAAGCAAAGCCTAAGAAAATTAACAGGGTGTAAGAACGTGGGGCTCACCGCATTAACCGGAAATCGAAAAACAAACCAAATAAGAACTACAAGCATCGTAAATCTCACAAATGAAGATTAAATCACCGGCAAAAATCAACCTCGCCCTGGATGTGCTTGGCAAAGATAAAAACGGATACCATTTCATCCAAACGATTCTCCACGAAATTGACTTGCACGACGTAGTCACGCTCACGGAAATGACAAAAGGGATAGAAATAGAGTGCGCGGACCCGGAAGTCCCATGCAACTCAACAAACACAACGTACCGCGCCGCCGCCTTACTGCGCCAAAAATTCAGAATCAAGCAGGGAGTGCATATCCACATAGAAAAAAAGATTCCCACTCAGTCCGGGCTCGGCGGCGCTTCCTCAAACGCGGCAGCAGTCCTCAAAGGATTAAACAAACTGTGGAGCTTGGAACTCACTGCGGACGAGCTCGCAAAACTTGGCGCAAAAATCGGCACGGACACCCCATTCTTCATATACGGCGGAACGGCGCTCGGCGAACACTATGGCGAAAAAATCACCCCTCTTCCACACATACAAGGCCTTAAAATCGATTTAAAACTCTCAGGCAAACGCGTCTCTACAAAAAAAGCATACGACAAACTCGATCTCAAAAACTGCGGCAAAAATGCCGCCAAGACAAAAGCGATGCTCGAAGCGATCCGCGCCGGCGATCTCAAAGAAATCATCAAAAACGTCCATAATGACTTTCAGCAAAAACCGGTTCCGCCATACCTGGCCGGATCGGGCTCGGCACAGTTTAATATTCAGCTCTCCCCTGCAAAGCCTTAGTCAAAGTTTGTTCATCCGCATACTCCAAATCTCCACCAATAGGAAGTCCACGCGCGATACGCGTGACTTTCAACCCCTTAACATTATTCAAAAATTTCAATAAATATAAGGCGGTAGTCTCGCCCTCCAACCCCGGATTTGTCGCCAAAATGACTTCCTGTACGCCTCCCTTGGAAACACGCTCCTCCAAAGCCCGAATTTTCAATTCCTCCGGACCAATCCCGTCAACAGGGGAAAGATGCCCATGCAAAACATGATAAAGACCTTTGTATTCACCCGTCCTTTCGATCGCCACCACGTCCAAAATCTCCTCAACCACACAAATAATAGAGTGGTCTCGGCCTCTATCCGAACAGATAGCGCACGGATTTTCCTCCGCGATATTCCAGCAATCTCTGCAAAACTCGATTCCCTTTTTCACATCCATCACGGCTCTCCCGAGCGGCTCAATCTTCGAATGTGGGGAATGCAAAAGATACATCGTCAAACGTTCCGCCGACTTTGGCCCAATACCGGGAAGTTTCGAAAATTCCTCGATAAGCGACCGCACTGATTTTGGGAGAAAGTTTGTCATTTTCCGATTAATTTCAAAAACTCAGCTCTCGTATTTTCATTTTTCTTGAACAGTCCATGCAACGCGGAAGTCATAACAACACTGTTCTGCTTCTCGACTCCGCGCGCCATCATGCACAAGTGTCGTGCCTCTAAAACAACACCAATCCCGCGCGGATGCAACAATCCATTCAGCGTATCCGCAATCTGTTGAGTAAGCCTTTCCTGATTTTGCAGTCTTCGCGCAAAAATCTCAATCATCCGCGGAATTTTTGAAAGCCCCACAATCTTTCCATTTGGAATGTAGCCAACATGAGCTTTTCCAAAAAACGGGATCATGTGGTGCTCACAGAAAGAGTGAAACTCAATATCCTTTAAAACAATCATCTCATCATAATTCTCCCCGTCAAAAACCTTAAGAACTTTCTTTGGGTCTTTCCCGTAGCCCGAAAAAAGAGTCTTGTACGACTGCGCTACACGCCTTGGTGTATCCAAAAGCCCTTCCCGCGAAGGGTCGTCCCCAATTTCCTTAATCAATTTTTTGATAAGATCTTCAACCGCCATCAATCATTTTTATAAAATACTCATGAATTCGCATATCGTCCGTCAATTCCGGATGAAAAGTAGAGGCCAAAATCCGCCCCTGTCTCACAAATACCGGATCGGATTTATATTCTGCCAGAACTTCAACATTCTTACCAACCTTTTTGAACTTGGGCGCTCGAATAAAAATCGCCTCAACCTTCTTTTTGCCCAAAATCGGCACAGAAATCCCGGTCTCAAAACTATCCAACTGCCGCCCATACGCGTTCCTGTCCACTTCCGCGTTTAGTAAGCCCATCTTTGCGAGAAGAATAGCTCCGGCACATGTCCCGAATATCGGTAAATTCTTCAAATTTCCAAACTTATACCACCTCAAAAGCTTCGAAATCGTCGTACTTTCCCCTCCCGGAATGATAAGCCCTGAAAGACCTCGCAAATCCTCCGGTTTCTTCACCAAAACGGGTTCAACACCACACTTTTTCAATGCCGAAAAATGCTCCTCGACGCTACCCTGAATATCTAAAATTCCAATTACCATCCTCTTTCGGCCATCATGACTTCCAAAGTGTCTATTTCCAATCCCTTCATTGCATCCCCCAGGCCCTCTGAAACTTTCGCGATGACTTTCGGATCATTGTAGTGAGTAGTCGCTTCGACAATCGCTTTCGCGCGCCTCGCGGGATCGGAAGATTTGAATATCCCGCTTCCAACAAAAACCCCATCACATCCAAGCTGCATCATCATCGCCGCGTCCGCGGGAGTCGCGATTCCGCCGGCGGCAAAATTCACAACAGGCAATTTCCTTAATTTCTTCACCTGCTTCAAAAGCTCAACAGGAACCCGATACTCTTTTGCCAGTTTTTTCAATTTCACATCATTCGCCTTCACAACTTCGTTAATTTCATCAGTGATTTTCCTCATATGCCGCACAGCTTCAATAACATTCCCGGTCCCGGCCTCGCCTTTCGTGCGAATCATAGCCGCGCCTTCGTGAATTCTTCGAAGAGCCTCTCCTAAACCTGTCGCGCCACACACAAAAGGCACCTTGAAATTTGACTTATCAACGTGGTGTTTGTTGTCGGCCGGAGTCAATACTTCGCTCTCGTCAACGTAATCAACCCCCAGCGCTTCCAAAACCTGCGCCTCAACAAAATGCCCAATCCTACACTTCGCCATTACCGGAATCGTGACTGCGTCCAAAATCCCTCGGACCAGTAAAGGGTCGCTCATCCTCGCGACTCCCCCCTCTGCGCGAATATCAGCCGGAACACGCTCAAGCGCCATAACCGCGACAGCGCCCGCCTTCTCGGCAATCTTTGCCTGCTCCGCATTAACAACATCCATAATAACCCCGCCCTTGAACATCTGAGCGAGACCTTTTTTGAGCTTGGGTGTGTTCTTCTTAACCATGAGCCCATTTTACACATAAAAGTCCCATGCCTCAACCTTCAAATCCTCGAGCTTGTACCTCTTCAGGGCTTCGGCGATAATCTTCGCCACTTGAACGTTTGTAACCAAAGGGACATTTAGATCGACAGCGCGTCTGCGGATCATATATCCGTGAGTAACTTCTTCGCGGTTATAGTTTTTCGGAATATTTATCACGAGGTCAAACTTTTTCGCGATCATATAATCGAGCAGATTTGGCTTCTTCCTCGATTGAATTTTGTAAAGTTTCGTAACTTTCACACCATTTTCTTTAAAGAAGTCCGCAGTCCCCTCTGTTGCATAAATATCAAATCCCATCTGTAAAAACTTCTTTGCGGTGCCAATCAGATCTGCCTTATCCCCAACTTTTCCAACGCTGAACAAAATTCCTTTCTTTGGCAATTCGAATCCAACTGAAATCATGGATTTTAAGAAAGCTTCATGCAAATCGTCGCCAAAGCATGCAACTTCTCCGGTTGAAGCCATTTCGACTCCAAGCACGGGATCCGCGCCTTTCAGTCTTGGGAACGAAAATTGAGGAGCTTTTACTCCAACATGATCCAAATCCAAAGTTCTATAATGAGTTTTCAAACATTCATCCACCTGCCTATGCCCAAGCATCGCCCTGGTAGCGATTTCAATGAAATTGTACCCCGTTACCTTCGACGAAAACGGGAATGAGCGACTGGATCTTAAATTGCACTCAATCACCATGACGCGATTGCTCTTGGCCAAAAATTGGATGTTAAACGGTCCGGTGATATTAAGTTCTTTTGCGACACCCTTCGCAATCGCCCGAATCCTCCTTATCGTTTCGATATAAAGTTTCTGCGGGGGCAAAACGATAGTCGCGTCCCCGCTATGGACCCCGGCATTTTCGATATGCTCCGCAATCGCCCAGATGATAACATCCCCTTTGTACGCGACCGCGTCTATTTCTATCTCCTTCGCCCCGGTCTCGAATTTACTCACCACGACCGGCGCCTCCTTCGAAATCTTCGCCGCTTTATTCAAGAAAATCTCCAAAGCTTTTTTATCGAAAGCCACACTCATCGCCGCTCCGGAAAGTACATACGAAGGACGAACCAAAACCGGATATCCGACCTTGTCCACGAACTTGAAAACATCATCCATTTTCTGTAATTCCTTCCATTCCGGCTGATCAATTTTCAACTTGTCCAGCATCGCAGAGAATTTGTGCCTATCCTCCGCCCGATCAATATCAACGGGAGAAGTTCCAAGAACTTTCACATTCGCTTTATGCAATTTCGGAGCCAAATTGTTCGGAATCTGTCCTCCGGTGGAAACGATGACTCCATTCGGGGTTTCCAGCTCGTATATGTCCAGCACGCGCTCCAAAGAAAGCTCGTCGAAGTACAATTTATCGCACATGTCGTAATCCGTAGAGACCGTTTCCGGATTGTAATTAATCATTATTCTCTCATATCCCTGATCTCCACAGGTCTTCACCGCATTTACACAACACCAGTCAAATTCCACGGATGAGCCAATACAATATGGTCCGGACCCAAGCACAATAACCTTCTTTTTCTTCGGGAAAGTCACATCGTGCTTGTCGCCATGATATGTAACGTAAAGATAATTTGTGTTTGCCGGCCACTCCGCCGCCATGGTGTCGATTTGTTTTATCGAAGGCAGAACTTTTAAGTTCTTTCTCAGTTTTCGAATTTCAAGCTCCGATTTTTTCTTAAGAAACGCAATTTGCTTGTCTGAAAACCCATTCTTTTTCGCCTCAATCATCAGCGGCTTGTCGATAGTCTTTGCGTTCTTCAATTTTCGCTCCGTGTCGATAATATTTTTCAGTTTATCCAAGAACCAAAGGTCAATTCCGGAAAGCTTCGCGATTTTCTTTGGCTCCCAACCTTGCTTCAAAGCCTCCGCAATCACAAGGATTCTCTTCGGGGTCGGCCTCTCAATCGCGCCTTTCAAAGTCTTTGTCTTTATCTCAACATCTTCATTCGCAGTCAGTCCGTGAAGCCCGATTTGCAGCATTCTCAAACCTTTCTGCATCACCTCTTCAAAACTTCGACCAAGCGCCATCACCTCCCCAACAGATTTCATTTCAGAAGTGATTTCGTCAGAAACCATTCGGAATTTGTTCAAATCCCATCGCGGAATTTTGAGCGCGAGGTAGTCGAGTGCCGGTTCGAAACATGCGGTTGTGTTTTTCGTGACCGCATTTTTTAGCTCAGGAAGTGGATAGCCGAGCGCGAGCTTTGCCGCGACATGCGCAAGTGGATACCCCGTTGCTTTTGAAGCCAAAGCAGAAGACCGGCTAAGGCGCGCATTCACTTCGATAACCCTGTAATCTTCCGATTTCGGATCAAGAGCATATTGGATGTTGCATTCGCCGATTACCCCAAGATGCCTGATGACTTTTATCCCAAGCTCCCTAAGCTTGTGATACTCGCTGTTTGTCAAAGTTTGAGAAGGCGCGACCACGATACTTTCTCCGGTATGAATTCCAAGCGGATCAAAATTCTCCATATTGCAAACCGTCACGCAATTGTCATATGCGTCGCGAACGACTTCATACTCAACTTCTTTCCAACCTTTCAAGTTTTCTTCAACGAGTACTTGCGGACTGTATGCAAACGCAGTCTCCAAGAGCGGTTTTAATTCTTTGTCGCTGCTTGCGAATCCGGACCCTTTTCCTCCAAGCGCAAACGCGGCGCGAATAATGACCGGATATCCAATCTTCTTCGCGGCTTCAAGCGCTGCCTTTTCGTTCGTACACGGAAAACTTCGCGGCATCTTCACATTAATCTTTTCAAGCTCTTTTTTAAAAAGTTCGCGATCCTCGGTATTTTGAATAGTCTCAACCGGAGTTCCCAAAACCTTCACATTGTATTTCTCAAAAATTCCCTTCTTGTGAAGCGCGACTCCACAGTTGAGCGCGGTCTGTCCGCCAAAAGCAAGCAGTACGGAGTCCGGCTTTTCCTTCTTTATCACCTGCTCAACAAAATGCACATTAACGGGAAGAAAGTACACCTTGTCGGCCATGTCCTTGCTCGTCTGACAAGTCGCAATATTTGGGTTGATCAGGACCGTTTTGACGCCCTCCTCTTTTACCGCCTTTATCGCCTGCGAACCGGAATAGTCAAACTCACCGGCTTCACCGATCTTCAACGCTCCAGAACCAAGGATTAGAACCTTTTTGAATTTCTTACTTACCTTATGAGGAATGACTTTACTCATTTCTGTAGCAATATAGAGGAAAGCTCAAAAAGACGCAAGCATAGAATCAATCGCCGCGAAACCCCCACCTCTCGAGCAGGGGGTCAGGGACGTGGAAATGCACTTTTTTCATGATGTACCTGTTATGTACCTAATTGGCACCCCAGGGTACACCTATCAGGCACATCGTACAAATTCGCAAAAAACTAATCCCCCTTAACTATCCTAAAAACCCTCTCTTCCCTGATCTTTCCGGGCACGTCGAACCCCGCGGCCTTTTTGTGGCCTCCTCCGCCAAGCATTGCCGCAATTTCTCCAACATCCATATCTTCTCTTTGTGTTCGGACAGATCCCCTTACTTTCCCGGTCTTGCTCTCGGAAAGGAGAATGCAAAATTTACTTCCAACCACACTGTTTAAAAAGTTAACAGCCCCGGAAACGTCGTCCGGATTCCCACCGCTTTCTATGTAGTCCTCTTCGGTTGCGGCGGAAGTTACAATCCCTTCGTCATTTATTCTGCTTCTCTCAAGAATTTTCCCCCAAAGCCGCATCTTTTGAACGGAAGCTGTCTTAAACAAATTTTTTACAACCATATTCAAATTCGCCCCCTTCTTTATTAGTTTTGAAACCGCCTTAAACACATCCGGAGTCGTGTTCGAATGCATCAAACTTCCGGTGTCAAAATATATTCCGGCCAAAAACGAAGTTGCTATAGACGAAGTTATCGCGTGTCCGCAAAATTCAAACATTTCCATAAGCATAAGACACGTTGAACTTGCGTCCGGCATTACCAAATTCACGGCCCCAAAATTGTCATTACCCCCATGATGGTCAATGTTAATAATCGGCACTTTCCCATTCAAAAAACCAGGCTTCTCATGGAAGCCTGTCCTCTCGCCCGATCCGCAATCCACAGCGACAATCAAATCAAACTCATTCACGGGGAAATCATTCACAAATTCCCTGGCTCCATTCAAAAACAAACAGTTCTCGGGAACCGGATCTATGCACGCGGAAACAACTTCCTTTGAAAATTTCCGAAGAGCTTCCTTGAGCGCGCAATTCGCGCCGACGGAGTCGGCGTCCGGACTAACGTGGGAAATAATAACCACCCTCTCCGCTGAATTTAATAAATCGCACGCCTTTTGTGATTCCTTTATAATGTCCATAGGTTTGGAGGCCAAAATATCACAATTCAACATGGCCAAGAATAAAATCGAATTGACAGAATAGCACTTGGATTTGATCTTTCTACATAAATCGCCTCATGATCCTCTCGATATTTATCCCTTCAAGACTTTGTCCGGCAAGCGGTCCGGCTTTCAAAGCGCCTTCCTCCGATTCATACGTCGGCCTCTCCTCCTCGTAAAACAGCCCAATCGGAATCTTTGAATCCCATGCCTCACCGGCGCGTATATATGCGGCATGCTTATCCGCAGCATCATGTTTCTCATCCTCAAGCTTGTAGCATCTTTGCTGAAAATATTGATAGGTGTTTATTTTATTAAATGTCACGCATGGCTGAAGCACGTCTATAAATGAAAAACCTTTGTGTGCAATCCCATCCGAAATCAAATTCGTTAAATGCGGCAGATCGCCGGCATACCCACGCGAAATATAAGTGGCTCCCGAAGAAAGCGCCAACTCAAGCGGATTCACCGGAATCTCTATAGCTCCAAACGGAGTGGACTTGGATTTGTGCCCTTTCATAGAAGTCGGCGAAGTCTGCCCTTGTGTCAGTCCGTACACCTGATTGTTCGTAACAATGTAAGTCATATCCAAATTTCTTCTCATCGCATGAATGAAGTGCCCCATGCCAATTCCATACCCATCGCCATCACCGCCTACGGCAATCACGGTCAGTTCATGATTGCACAACTTTATCCCGGTCGCGGCGGGCAAAAGTCGGCCATGAAGGGATTGAAATCCATATGTATTTATCCATTGATTAATCTGCGAACTACACCCAATCCCGCTGACCAAAGCGATCTTGTCCGGATCCAAATTCTGCCCAACAATAGCCTGTTTAAGCGCATTCCATACACCGAAATTTCCACAGCCCGGACACCAGTTTGATTCCACCTCTGTATTTAGATTCGTTATTTTGGTCATAGCAATTCTTTAACTTTGTTGGCGATTTCCAGCCCCGTGAATGGCCGGCCGCTGTATTTCAGCACCGACCCGTCCATATCCATTCCGGTTTCTTGTTTAATAAGTCCCGCCAATTGTCCGCTGTAATTCATTTCAACATTTATTTTCTTCTTCGCCCTCGCAAGTATTTCCCCGATTTCTTTTTTGTGGAACGGAACCATGTATTTAATCTGCAAGATATTTGCGGTCACCCCGTTTCTTGCCAATTTTTTAACCGCCGAAATACAAGTCTCTTTTGAAGATCCCCAAGTCACCAAAGTAGCATCAGCGTCCTCGGCGCCAATTAATTTCGGAGCTTCAAGTTCGGCAAGCAGTCCCTCCATTTTCTTCATTCTCTTTTCCATCATCGCGCTTCTTTCCTCAGGCTCCTCTGTATGAAATCCTTTTTCGTTATGTTCATAACTCGATGCCAAATGTCTTCCGCCGGGAGTTCCGGGAAGTACGCGCGGAGACACCCCGTCATCCGACATCGCAAATCTTTTGTAATCTTCGCCCACCTCACTAACTAATTTTCCGCGATCAATCGCAAGCCCCTCTTCATTGAATTTTGCAACAGTCTTTGCGGCTTCGCCTAAATATTTATCCGACAAGATAAATACGGGCAGTTGATATTTATCCGCCAAATTAAACGCCCGAAAAGCTTCATAAAAACATTCATCTGCGTCTCCGGGAGCCACAACCATTCGCGGATAGTCCCCCTGAGACGCGTGCATAACCTGCCTCAAATCACTCTGCTCGGTACGCGTCGGCAAACCCGTTGAAGGCCCCGGTCTCTGAACATTTACAATGACTATGGGAAGCTCCGCGTTTCCGGCGACCCCGCAACCTTCGGTCATCAAAGAAAAGCCGCCGCCGGAAGTTCCGGTCATACATCGAACCCCCGCGAACGCGGCTCCGGTAAGCATATTCACGGCGGCAATTTCGTCTTCCGTATGCTTCACCACAATCCCATAGTCGTATGCGTATGAAGCCATAATATGAAGAATGGAACTCGACGGAGTCATCGGATACTCGGCGACAAACTTGCACCCGCTTTTAAGAGCCCCAAGACAAATCGCGTCATTCCCATTCAAAAACATGAATTCCTTATCCGTACTGTTCAGCCGAACCGGGAATTCGCCATCAAAATTCTCTTTCGCGAAATCGTATCCGGCCTTCAGAATCTCCTTGTTCAACTTCACAATCCTCTCTCCTTTCTCGGAAAACTTTTCCTCCAAAATTTTCTCAAAAATTTCCAACTCAAAATCCAAAAGCGCAAAAACCGTGCCGATTCCGGTCGTATTTTGCATAATCTCCTTTCCACCCATGTCAAGGGCCGTCTTTTTCAACGGAACCGCCAAAAATTTCACGTCATCTCTGTACTCGCCTTCCTCGACCCCGGCATCAGCGTCGTAAATTACAACCCCGCCTTCAACCAAATCCCCAACATGCCTGTCGACAGTTTCTTTATTCAAAGCTAAAATCATATTCACATTGTCCAAATGCCCGTGAACCTCCTCGTTACTCACGCGAACCTTGTGGAAATTATGTCCGCCGCGAATCTGACTTGCAAACTCATTCATCGCAAAAACATTGAGTCCGGCGCGCGCGAAATTCAAACCCAGCATATGTCCGGAGCTCTCAACGCCCTGGCCGGCCTCCCCGCCAATAAGTAAGCTAAGTTCTTGCATAAATATTATTATTCCTCAAAAAACCCTTCCAAAATACGAAGGTCCGGTTTTTCGACATCGTCGGGCTGAAGCGCAACAACAACCCTTAGGTAATCATCATAATCCGTTTCCGAAACAAATTTGAGGGTATAAACAGGCGCCGATTGGACCTCGAGCTTCCCCATGTCCACATACAAATTCGGAGTCTGCATCAAAAAGCCCCTAAAATGATGTCCATCCGCTAACTCGGGGAGACTCGCTACAAGCTCATACACAAAACCTTCATCATTTTCATAACGCACAGCCTTCCCGTCGGAATCCTTTCCGGCGATATCCTCCAGGATAATTGTCTCCACCGGCTTGCCGTCTATGACAATAGCGTTGTTATCCTCTTCTACGGCAGGCGTCTGAGCCAGCGCGTAAATCCCTCCAACAATTAACACAAGAGCAAGAACAACAACAAACATAGCCCTAGACCCCGGCCCGGACTTTGTTTCCGGTTGATTTCTTGTAATTTCGTCAGTCATTTTAGTTTGGTTAATGCCATTTCAAATCCGCGTTCCCGCATTTCATATTTGTATACCGAGCAAGCACAAAAAGCAAATCCGAAAGCCGGTTTAAGTATTGAGAGATTTCAGAAGTTGTTGCCAAATTACATACCTCCCTCTCCGCCCTTCTGCAAACAGCTCGGGCGGTATGAATTTTCGCGGCAAGCGGGAAACCTCCCGGAAGTATAAAATCTTTCAATTCCGGCAATTCTTCTTCCATCAAATCAATGGCCTCTTCCAGGACCTCCGTATCGAATTCTTCATCAATTTTTGCTTCCGCCAAATGCGAACCAATTACAAAAAGGTCGCGCTGAATCTGCACGAGCATGCCCCCGATTTCCTCGTCTTTATTTAAAGCCAGGCACTCTCCAAGCACACAATTGAGTTCATCAACCGCCCCACATGCCCGAACTCGCGGATCATTTTTCCTGACCTTTTCTCCGCTACACAAAGACGTTTCCCCATCGTCCCCCGCTTTGGTATAAATTTTCATACGCAAATTATATACCACATGTGATAAAATCATAAACGCTATGTCA
>JAHKBB010000072.1 GCA_018826445.1 Patescibacteria group bacterium
AAACCAACTTTCGTTCTCCATCATAAACAAAAATATCAGGAGTACACTGCGCCCCATACGCCTTCGCCGCGTCCTGAGACTCATCTCGTAAATAAACAAAATTAATCCCCTTTTCATTAACCAACTCAACCATATTCGCGAAATTATCATCGGGATAGCTCACGGCATCATTTGGATTGATTCCAATAACCCGCACCCTTTTGAAGCTGTAATCCGTTTGAATCGCGATCAAACGATCAAGAACAGCCTGTACGTAGGGACAATGATTGCACATAAAAACAATTACGAGCAATTTCTTGCCAGCAAAACTGCCAAGAGAATATTTTTGCCCGTCCGTACCGGTAAGCAAAAAATCCGGGGCGGGAGTTCCCATTTCCATTTTTGAGGATTCAAGGAGAACCATGACCTTAGTTTAGCATAAGTAGCCCGGACTGCGCATTTCCCAACCTGTAAATTCCCCAAACCCGGGCTTGCCACTCGACAAATTCAGCAAAACAGCATATAATCGCAACCAAGGACAACTTTATATAAAAATTAAAAAATTAACCCCTAAAAAATGCTTACACTAAAAAGCGTTTCAATCGGGATCGGACTGCTGCTGGTGATCATCTACCTCCCGTTCGTATTCAACTACAAAGCATGGAAAAAAGAGGGACTCGAGTTTCTCGGAGACAAGAAAATAGTAAGACTGTGCGGACTTTTAATGATGTTGATGGCATTCTTGATGCTGAGAGTTCACAGCACATTTGAATGGGCATGGCCTGTAGCCGTATCTATCATGGGATGGATGCTTTTGCTCAAAGGACTTATCTGGTTCTGGTTTCCGGGATGGGTGAAGAAATTTGCAAGCACATTCATGGCAAAACACGAATGGGCGCTTGTAATAGGAGGACTTATCGGACTTGGAATAGGAGTCCTATACGAATATCTTGGATTCTATATGTTCTAAAAATCCATCAAAGCCTCTTCATTTGTAATGTTTTCAATGACGGGTTCGTACAAGCCGCCATGTTTTCGGGCGGAAACAAATTCGTTCTGAAGTTCGTCCAGGTATTTCTTTAACTGAGTGAGAAATCTGTCTTTTGCGAGATCCACACCTTTCTCTATCGTATGACTGTCTTCACGCGCAACAATTGTCTGAGATGGAAACCGACCGATAAATTCAATCCTGTATGCGTTGTTCTTTTCAAACCGCTTGGCGTTCACTCGTAAATCAACCGCGTCTTCGGCAAAATGAGTCAGAAACTTTTCAAACTGAGGAAGTTTCGCTTCAACATAATCGCGAAGCAATTGGGCTTCCTTTTCACCCACGTCTTTTAGTTGAAATTGGACTTGCATAGAGAGGAGTGGTAAAGATGTAGTAACTGCTTTCAGTATACTATTTCATCTTCTTTTGTAAAGTCCTCAATGCGGATGTAGAGATGCGCATCTTCTCATATTTTCCGGTCTCAGGGTTGAAAATACGCTTTGTTACCAAATTGGGCATAAACCGTCTCTTTGTGTGACGATTTGAATGGCTCACATTACAGCCCACTGAAGGTTTTTTCCCGGTTATTTGGCAAACCTTAGACATGAAAACTTATTAGACCTCAGGCAATCTAACTAAAATTCAGAACAATTGCAAGTTGATTTTTAAAACATTTTCATATAAAATCCAGTCCTGCTGATCCATTAACGATTTAAAGCGAAAATGACAAGACTGGAGCAAGACTCTACAGGGCAGGTTCGCGTTCCAAAAAATGTATATTATGGAGCTTTTACAACACGTGCGCTCGAGAATTTTCAGATAAGCGGAATGGGAGCGCCGGAGCTTTTTATAACCGCCCTCGGACTTGTGAAAAAGGCTTCGGCAATGGCAAATATGGAACTAAAGACGATTCCTCAAAAACACGCAAAAGCCATTATCAAAGCCGCGGACGAGTTTTTGAATGGAGAATATGACGACCAATTCACATTAGATGTATATCAGGCCGGGGCCGGCACCCCGTTTAATATGAATGCGAACGAAATCATCGCAAATCGCGCAAACGATCTGCTGGGGGGGAAGAAAGGTAAATACGACCCAATCCACCCAAACAATCAGGTGAATATGGGTCAATCTTCAAATGATGTAATCCCAACAGCGACAAGAATCGCCGCGCTGTTTTCGCTGGACGCATTGCTAATCGAAGCTCAAAAACTTGAGAAAGCGCTGAATAGAAAAGCAAAGGAATTCGGCAAAATAAAGAAAGTTGGGCGAACTCACCTGCAAGACGCGGTCCCGATAACGCTGGGGCGGGAATTTGCCGCATATTGCGCCTATGTAAAAAGAAACATTAAGAGGATCGAAGCTTCCGCAGAGGAACTAAAGGAACTCGGAATAGGCGGAACAGCGGTCGGAACGGGTATAAACGCGCATCCAAAGTTCGCAAAGACAGTAATTAAACATTTAAGCAAAATGTGCGGAGTAAGGTTCAAAGAAGCCGCAAATAAATTCGAACTAATAAGCTCACATACCGCATTCCTTCAAATGGCGGGAACATTAAAATCCTTGGCTACAGATCTAAACAAGATTGCGAACGACTTAAAACTACTCAATTCCGGCCCAAAAGCGGGATTGGGTGAAATTTTACTACCGGAAGTTCAACCGGGATCATCGATCATGCCGGGAAAGGTAAATCCTTCGATTCCGGAATGCGTAACAATGATTTATGCGCAAGTTGTTGGCAACGAAAGCGCAATAGAAGCCGCATGCAACGAAGGACACCTCGAACTCAACACAATGTGTCCGGTAATCATGCACAACTTGCTCTTCTCTATTGGCATCCTCACAAATGGAATGAACATGTTCCGTGAAAAATGCATAAAGGATATTAAGGCAAACAAGGAAAATATCAAAAAGTATTACGAAGAAAGTCTTTGTGAAGCAACCGCCCTCGTCCCAAAAATCGGTTACGAAAAAACCGCGAAGCTGGTAAAAGAAGCCCTACGAAATGGAACTAAACTAAAGGAGCTGTAAAGTCTTCCTCGCCAGGCATTGGTGTGATTTCATCCATATACTCCTCACCACCCTTATCGAGAACCTCGATCATCCTTTCCGCCTCCTTACGCGGCGTACCATATCTTTCACGAGAAAGTCTCATGATTTCCTGACTAAGATCTTTCTTCACCTCCGGAACAGTTAAAGTATACCCGGAGAAGGGATCTCTCAGAGCCCCATTTACAGACATTTTCACATAAAACTCACGAACTCCGAGATTGATAATATCATTCGCCTTAAATATCGGAGTAAATTCCTGCTCAATATTATACGCGTCGGCCGCACCCACACGAAACGCGACCATTGAACCAACATTTCCAAACACCATCGATTTAATATAATCCTATAATTGCCCCAAATGCTGATGTGAAACCGTTAGATTCAAACGATATTTTCTCGCTTCGGACAAAATCTCACCGAAAGTACGTGTCGCGAAGTTTTGGAACTCGTCCACATAGAAATAGAAATCTTTACGCTGTTCTTCCGGCAGCGCCGCCCTCTTCATCGCGGATTGATACAAAGACGTAATAACCATCGAACCAATAAGCGCACTGATTTCCTCAGTCAAATTACCTTTCGAAACATTCATCAAGAGGATTTTTTGGTTATTCATAATATCATCCATATCCATTCTGTTTTTCGGCTGACCCACAATATTTCGAACAAGAGAAGTCGACACAAACTGACCAACCTTGTT
>JAHKBB010000073.1 GCA_018826445.1 Patescibacteria group bacterium
CATAGTGGAATACATTATTTCTTCATCTTCTGTCTTCAAAACTTCATCGAAAGGAATATTGCCAACCAGAACAAAACCGCCATCATCTTCCCGCTCTATGAAGAAATTAACTTGCTGCCTATCGCCCATGGTTCCTCCTATATTGAGATTGGTTTTTTTAATCCATTCCTTTTCGCCTTCCGCGTCAAACTTGGCTAAAGCAAAATAATGGTCTTCATCGCCGACCTCCGCCGCTCCGGCGTCAAGTTCTCCTAATGTCAGCAGAAGCAAAAAACCGCCATCATCTGTGGGCCAAAGACCGGCTGGTGTATCACCAGCCAAATCACCAACAGTTTCTGTCCAAATATAATTACCTTGTTGATCAAATTTAGAAAGAAAAACATCAGTTGCTGTTTCAAAGATCTCGGCTTCCGCGTCGCCAACATAACCGTTTGTCTGGCCGGCCAGCAGATAAGAACCATCTTTAAGTTGAGTGACGAGATAGCCTTCATCATCGGCTGGTCCTTTGCCCATTGGACCGGAATAATGAACTCTACTGCCAATTAATTTTGTCCAAATTAGCTCGCCCTGTCGATTTAATTTACTGATAAAAGCATCTGTATCGAGCCCGGGAAGAGTCCAACCGGCAAAAATATAGTTGTTATCTTTTGTCGGCCAAACACTCCAAGCATGATTATTGTCATAAAGCCGATAGGCTTTGACAAAAGTAGTGCTGTTAATCAGTTCCGAATCGCCGGTAAAAAACTGCGTCGACGGTCTGTCTTCAATATTCTCTTTAAGCCGGTAAATCATTTCGGCCATTTCTCCGCGCGTAATACTTCTTTCAAACGAATAAATACTTGTGGGAATAGCTTTTTTATTTTCCAATTTTTCGACAAAAGGCTGGTACCAGATTTCCGCTGAATCGGTCTTGTAGCCAAATGTGTTGACTATAATTTTCGCGGCCTCGGCAAAGTTAATAAAGGCGGCCGGCTTGAAAGTCCCATCGCCATAGCCTTTTACAATTCCATTATTACCGGCAACGCATATATATGGGGAAAACCACTCGCCGGCCGGCACATCAGGAAAGCTTTTACTCGAAACACAATTCTCAATCTCATCTGCGCCAAACTTCGAACCGATAATTATCTTGGTAAATTCTGCGCGATTAATTTTGTCATGTGGCTCAAAACTTCCATCCGCATACCCGCTGACAATCCCTTCCGCTTGCACATAATTCACAGCATCATAATTCAAATTGCTCGAGTCCACGTCTGAAAAAGCCGCTTGAGCCACAGAAACAAAAATAATCCACAAACCGATAACCAGAGCCGTTTTCCTCATAATTTTATTTTATTTATCCCCCATGCAGTACACGCTGACAGATACTAATTTGGAGTACATGTCAGAATAAATATCAACATCGACTTCCAAACCCGTATTTTGATTTACCGCACTGTAAGAAGCGCCATAGGCTTCTGTCGATTGGGAATCGATTGTCCATAAAGATCCTGACAGGAGGTTTTTATAATGATCCTTCACAGTTTTAAGCTCATCGGTTGTTTTAATCGTTATGCTTTTATTGATGTAGTATGCGTCACTGCTGTCGGAAGCCTCCGTAATCTTGCCGTTTTTATAAATAAGCTCCCCGGGAAAACCTTCTGGTGCGTCAATGCCCTCTGTTTGCTCGTATTCTTTTAGTTCATATTGAGCGCCTTTCTCCATAAGACCTTCCATGTAAACATCCATGTAATCTCCTGCAGCCTCAGCTTCAGCTTTGGCTATCTCTTCTTGGCTTCCGGTCTCATAAACTTCCTGTAATTTTTCTCCGGTTTGAGCAAGTTCTTCAAGAGCCTGCATATCCTTTTGTCTTTGACAGCATCCTGCAAAGATCAGGGAAAACACCAACACCACTGCGCAAATGGCGATTGTTTTTTTCATAGTTTTGTATGTTAAAAATAAATTTCTTCAATAACTTCAGTAATTGTTGCTAATTATACTTCCATTTAAGAATTGTGACAAATGTGAAAAGGCCGCTTGTCTTACTAAAACATATCTTCCAAATCCACATTTACGTAGTCATCGTTTAGTTCCGGTTTTCGCTGAAGGTGGATTCTGACGCGTGGGGGGGTCATTTCTTCCAGGCTTTTGTGCCGGCCTGCTCCTGTTATTCTGTGAGTTTCGATTTTGCGGACTAGGCGAAAGTCAGTTTGATTTAGGTTGAATTCGACTATTCTTTCTTCGCCGATTTCGCCTTCCTGCAATCCTATGTCTGTGTAGAGTGGGTGAGTGTCGTCTCTTTCGATTTCTCCGCCTGCGGCTTTTACTTTTTTTAAGATTTCTTCAAATTGGTATGCCGCGGTCGCGGCTCTTGTGTCATCTGTTTCGTGCAGTGAATATTTTTTACCTGTTCCCATTGTTTTGAGATTAATTGTCCTAAAGGCACTATATCAGGCCTTCTCGATTATTACACTTGACTAATCCCCAATTACGTCGTATAATTTGCCACCAATTAACGTGGTTAGAATGACCAAGAAAAGAGCAATTATTGGAGTTGTGATCACAGCCGTGCTGTCACTTTTCGTGTATCGCTCATATGTTTCTTTGACCGCAAAAGACGAGGTTACAGAGGAGCCAAAGCCGGTTGTGTCACTTTTGGATGTTAATATGTACAAGGAGGCAAGGGGGTACGTAGAGGGTACCGGTCAGGTTGAGGCCTTTGATCAGATTGCTCTTCGGAGTGAGCTGAATTCCAAAGTCAAAAAAGTATATGTGGAGATTGGAGATATAGTGAAGAAAGGAGAACTTCTTGTGGAATTGGACCACGGTGCTCTCGATGCTCAGCTTGAGCAGGCAAGTGCCGCGGTTGCCAGGATGCAGGGGACTTTGGATAAGCAATATGCGATTATCTTCGGACTGGCTTTCTCCAGTGTTCTTACTTTGCTTGTAATCCCTATTCTGTACCAGAGGTTTGCCGAGGAGACTTTAAGTGCCTAAATTTCATTTCCAGCCATGTAACACAGATTTGTTGAAAGAATTGCGTGTACTGTGTTAATATTTCACCTGTAAATGTGCCCGGGTGGTGAAATCGGTATACACGCGAGACTTAAAATCTCGTTCTGCTTGCAGAGTGTGGGTTCAAGTCCCACCCCGGGCACCATAGCGAATTTACTAAAAACCACCCCAGAGATGGGGTGGTTTTTTTATACCTTTTTTCTGGAGGCCACGACCAGATTCGAACTGGTGAATCGCGGTTTTGCAAACCGCTGCCTTAGGCCGCTTGGCTACGTGGCCGTGTTTTTTAGTGGCTACTTCACCTCAAGGGATCTTACTATATCATCCACTTTTTTAACAACTAATTCTTCCTCGCTGGGGGCGAATGCCCCTGTAACTATGTATCCGAAATGTCCTTTTACTGCATATGTTTGTAGAAATTGCACAGGATTTCCGTATTGGTCCTGTTTACCCTCAAAGGCCATATAAAGGGTGTCGACTTCTCTTCCATCAACCAACACTTTTACGTCCTCCCTGTTCATTTCTCGGAAGTTCAAAAGGCTTGTTTTGAGGTTGCTTGCCGCTTGCAATGCGTAATCCTTTGAACTTACTATGCTTGTGAGTGAATTTTTTGTTACGTTTGCATTTGCTGTGAATAGCGGGTTTTTGATGTTGTTTTTGATTACTATTTCGGTGCCATTTGGAATGTCTGATGTGAAGTCTTTCTTTTCAATAATTTCCCACTCTTCGGGGATGTTTAGTGTAAATTCGCCGCCGTCAAAATTATTGTTGCTTTCGATGCGCGGCTCGTCTACGGGAGTTTCTGTGTTTTCGTCTGTTTCGTCTCCGCCAAAGCATCCTGACAAAAAGAATAGCGATGCAATCAATGGAATGATTAGTAGTTTTTTCATTTTGAATTTCTTTAATTAATTTCGTTGAAATCATACCCTAAAATTTTCCTTGGTCAAAACTTCTTGCTTTATTCCGTGTTTTGAATAGAATTGGGACGTTTTAATTTTATTATTATGCATATTGGAATACTTATTCTTACTCCCAGTTCTTCTACGAGAGATCGCAGGATACCGGACTATGCAAGGATGTTGAGAGATGAAGCAAAAAAACAGGGATACAGGGTTTCTATTATCAGATTTGACAGGTGCCAGATGGTTTGGGATCAAATGGGTCCCAGGGTTTTGTATCAAGGTAAGAAGTTTCCTGATGTTGACATTGTTATTCCACGCATTGGAATTAGGATGTCGAATCTTATTAAGATCTCTATTGTGAAGCAGATTCAGATGATGGGAATCCCGGTTGTGAATTCATTTCTTCCAATTTCACGTGCGAAGGACAAGCTTCGCACCATGCAGATTCTCTCATACAACGGGATTCCCATCCCAAAGACGGTGGTTGTTAATAAGCTTGAATATCTTGATACGGCTTTAAAGAAAATTGGCACGCTCCCCGTAATCTTAAAGACTTCTTTCGGATCACTTGGCGTTGGGGTTGCCATTGTGGAAAGTAGGAGGTCTCTCATTTCCGCTCTGGATGTTTTTTGGTCACGGCTTGGAAATGACATCATTATGATGCAGGAGTATATAAAGGAGTCCGAGGGTAAAGATATTCGTGTCTTTGTCGTTGGTGGAAAGATTATTGCCTCAATGGAAAGAAAGGCCAAGGAGGGGGAGTTTAGATCAAATATTCACAGAGGAGGGACTGGTGCGCCCGTGAAATTAACTAATTACGAAAAGAAATTGGCTCTGAGGGCTGTGAAAGCTTTAAAACTTGATGTTGCCGGTGTTGATCTTCTTGAAAAGAAAGGTGGAGCGGTCGTGATGGAGGTCAATTGTAATCCAGGGCTTGAGAGTATAACGGAAACTACCGGTGTAAATGTTTCATCGGCCGTAATCAAATACGCTGTTGAAAAGGCTAGGCTCAAGAAAAGCAAAGTCGAATATTAGCGCTTTGTTACGATCTTGTCGATCAGTCCGTACTTCTTTGCTTCCTCAGCGGACATGAAATTATCACGATCTGTGTCTTTTTCCAGAGTTTTCAGAGGTTGTCCGGTATGTTTTGCCAGAAGTTCGTTTAGTCTGTCCTTTGTCTTTATGATGTGATCCGCATGAATTCTGATATCTGTTGCTTGTCCCTCAGTTCCGCCGAGTGGCTGATGGATCATAATTTCTGCGTTTGGAAGAGCGAATCTTTTCCCTTTAGCTCCACTTGCGAGAAGTATTGCTCCCATAGAAGCCGCAAGTCCTACACAAATGGTTGCTACATCCGGTTGGATGTACTGCATTGTGTCGTAGATTGCGAGTCCGGCTGTAACATGTCCTCCGGGGCTATGAATGTACAGAGTAATGTCTTTCTTTGGATTTTCGTTCTCAAGAAAAAGCATCTGAGCAATAATGTTGTTTGCAACAGCATCGTTTATTTCGCTTCCTAGAAAAATGATTCTGTCCTTCAGTAGGCGAGAGTAGATGTCATACGCGCGTTCACCCTCGTGAGATCTCTCGATGACCGTAGGGATCAGAATGTTTGAGTGTGGTCTTGTTTCGTCCTTTTTTGGCATTTTTGTATTTTGTTAATTTTTATCGGAGTAATTTTACCATATTTCCTTGGTTATTTTAAGGTTTATGGGCTTGACGTATTTGTTTTAGGCTTTATATCTAAAGAAAAAGTGTTTGACAGTTCAGATTTAATTGCGTAAAATCCCTCTGCAATCTGTAAAACTGATTGTGTCTTAAGTTATATATGTTCCTTAACATTTAGGATGTAGTAGAGAATCTAGCGATTAGTGGCGAGTCGATGAACGCCTTGAACATGAAACGAGCGTGTTAAGCGCGAGTCCATGGCCAAGAGTGTGAATGATGAGCCACAAACCGATAGAACTTTTACTCACTAGTGACAGTTTGTTCTGTCGCAAAAGTGAGTTTCTCGTTTTTTTCTTTTTTTATGAAGAGTTTGATTCTGGCTCAGGATTAACGCTGGCGGAGTGTCTAATACATGCAAGTCGAACGGCCTTTTAGGCAGTGGCGAACGGGTGCGTAACACGTTGGTATCTGCCCCGAACTCAGGGATAACATACCGAAAGGTGTGCTAATACCGGATGGTCCCGCAAGGGTAAAGCTTTTGCGGTTCGGGAGGAACCTGCGTCCTATCAGCTTGTTGGTGAGGTAATGGCTTACCAAGGCTATGACGGGTAGCTGGTCTGAGAGGATGACCAGCCACAATGGGACTGAGACACGGCCCATACTCCTACGGGAGGCAGCAGTAGGGAATCTTGCGCAATGGGCGAAAGCCTGACGCAGCAACTCCGCGTGATCGATGAAGCTCGTAAGGGTGTAAAGATCTTTTCTGAGGGATGAATTCTGACAGTACTTTAGGAATAAGCACCGGCTAACTCCGTGCCAGCAGCCGCGGTAATACGGAGGGTGCAAGCGTTATCCGGAATCATTGGGCGTAAAGCGTCCGCAGGTGGTTTATTAAG
>JAHKBB010000074.1 GCA_018826445.1 Patescibacteria group bacterium
AATTAGATTATGGGTATGCAGGACTTTTTTACGAAAAAATCGAGGACTACCTCAAGCGCAATGATTACATCTTGCTGCAGCCCGAACTTAAAACTAAACTTATTAGAGCAATCGCGGATAAACTTAATGTAAAAACCCAAATTTTCCTGGACCGCCGCTTGCTGCTCAAAGAAAGATTTGAAGGTTTACTGTAATAACCATAATAACCATGTCCCAAAACCTCTCCAAAATTTTCCAACATCTGTGATTATGCAGCTCCATTGACAGAATACTTAAAACCCACTATAATACGAGGTGTAGCTGTAAATGAAAACTATGGCTGAGGAAGATCAAGAACGAGCAGACAGTACCCCTCTTATAGAGAGGCTTAGTGGTATTGTTGGAGATGATCGAAATACTGTTCGCGGGAGATCACTTCAGGGAGATTGTGTAATGAGTAGAAAAGCGATAGGACACGGATACAAGATCATGGTGAGTCAAAAAAAATCACCTGAAAGAAGAAATCCAACGATTACAAGTTTCAGAATTAATTTGGACGGACAATGGCGGGGATCTACCAGGGTGATGCCGGAACATGTTGGTGGTAGAACAGGAGTAGGGTATGTGGAAGACGCCCATTTTGATATAGATGGGGTTCTTGACAGTTTTCAGGAGGATCCGGGATGTCAAGTATTGAGACTGATAAAACGAGCAATTGGTGACGGCAGGTGGCTAAAAGGGGAAACGGAGGATAGTGAATGTGAAATTGTCAAAGTTAGTGCATTTAAACTTGGTGGATATAAAGTCACTGTACGGAGAAAAGAGGGGGGAAATGAAGAGCGTGTATATAGAATATACGGAGATGGAAGTTCTGAATTCTCTTGTGAAGATCTAGTCTCGGTTCTCAAAAATATGCAAATTATGGGAGGAGAAAAAATTGGAGAAACTCCACCTTCTTTGGTTAGCAGAATAGGTAAAAAAATCGCGGGGGTCTTGAAAGGAAATAATAGTTAAAATCTGTTTTTGAAAAAATAAAAAGTTCTAACGTCCTTGATTACGCAACTACAAACAGGAAATCGTGATTTTTAATCAAAATTTAATCTCCCCGTGCTAAAATACCCGGTACGCTTATTTATTAACCAAAAACACATGCCCCTCCCGGACGACAACCACACATTTCACGACAAAACATTCGACGGCGACGACATACTTTTCCACGAGAAGCCAATAAATCCCAAGAATTACCCGACATTCGAAGAATACCTGGAAGCCCTAAGAGTAAGAGAGGAATTTCATGAAAGAGTGAAAGAAGTGGACAGAATCATTAAAGAATCCAAAACGGACAAGGAGTACAGGAGGAGAATGGGGGAGTTGGGGTTTTCTGAATGCAAACGCGACTAATCCTGTCCAAATTCTTTACATTCCCCTTGACAAGAAATCCGACACCTGCTACACTGGCAGCAGAAATGATTCCAAACCTAAAAAAACTCCGCACAGACCAAAACCTCTCCCAGGCTTTCCTCGCTGAAAAGCTTGGTGTATCGCGTCCTACTTACATTCAAATTGAAAATGGGAAACGAGAGTTGAACAGCTCCGAGATTAGGAAATTAACAGAGCTTTACGACATCCCACCAGAAAATTTCATCTTTTTCAATATAAATAAACTTACTACGTTCAAAGTTAGCATTAAAAAAAGCAAAAAGCTCAAAAAGAAACTAAAACAAGAGATACGTATCAGCGTTCCTCAAGAAAAGGTCAATATTTTTAAAGAGATTTTTCTGTATATCCTGGAAAAAGTTGGCAGCAAACCTAACGTAGGAGAAACAGTCCTTTATAAATTACTCTATTTCATCGATTTCAACTATTACGAAAAATATGAAGAACAATTAATGGGTGCTACCTATATCAAGAAGCAACGAGGACCAGCTCCAGTCGTATTTAAAAAAGTTATTAAGCAAATGCAGGAAAAAAAGGAGATAGAACCCATCAGGAGCAAATTTTTCCAATACGATCAAAAAAAATACTTGCCGCTTCGTAAACCAAATTTAGATGGACTCTCAGCGCGTGATATCCAGCACATCGATGAGGTTTTAGATAATTTATCGAATAAAACCGGAAAAGAACTGAGTGATTATTCACATAAAGACGTTCCATGGATTACTGCAAAGGATGGCCAGATCATCGATTACGAAGCAGTTTTTTACAGAAACGATGATACTTCCGTAAGAGAATATAAAGATGAATTATGAAGAAACACCTGAATTTGAAAAAGAATTCAAAAAACTTTCAGGCAACTATCCTTCGCTAAAGGACGATTTGGAAGTTGCTAAAACAAATGCAATTGAGTTGAGACATGTCCAGGGGCTAGACAATAGAAATGCTTTTGAAATCCCCGGCTTTTGCTCCGATGATGTAAAAGTTCTCAAACTTAAAAAATTCGCCTGCAAGGCATTGAAAGGGAAAGGTGTCAGAAGCGGGATCAGAATTATTTACGCATTTCACAAAAAAGAGAACAAGATCGTATTTATTGAGATATACTACAAAGGTAAAAAGAACAATGAAGACCGTGCTAGAATTAGAGAATATTTATTTAAAAACAATTAACAATGTCCACCCTCTCCCGCACCAAACTCGACCTCTTCATTCAGTGCCCGCGCTGTTTCTATCTCGACCAAAAACTCAAAATCAAACGCCCATCATTCCCCGCATTCACATTAAATTCAGCCGTAGACGCCCTTCTCAAGAAAGAATTCGACAAATACCGCGCCGCCCCGGACAAAAAGCACACCCCCCACCCCCTCCTCAAAAAATACAAGCTTGACGCCATTCCAATTCCTCACAAAGACTTAAGCGACTGGCGCAGCAATTTCAAAGGCATCCGATACCACCATCCCAAAACCGGCCTGACTATCTTCGGGGCGATTGACGACCTATGGCAGAACAAAAAAGGCGAATTCATCATAGTTGACTACAAAGCCACTTCCAAAAAAGGCGAAATCCTTAAGCTCGACGACACCCGCTGGCACAACGCCTACAAGCGCCAAATGGAAATCTATCAATGGCTCTTCCGCATGAACGGCTTCAAAGTTTCGGATACCGGCTACATCCTTTACTGCAACGGGCGCAGGAGCGAGCCTGCATTCGGGGGCCGGCTGGAATTCGACCTCACGCTTATCCCTTACAAGGGCAGTACCGGCTGGGTCGAGGGCGCCGTTGTGGGAGCGTGGGAGTGCTTGAAGAAGCGCAAGGCGCCGAAAGCGGCAGAAGACTGTGAGTATTGCGGGTATGTGAAGAGGGCCTCTCAATAAATTCCTATTTTGAACCCTTTTTCTTAATTACAGCCTTTTTTACAGCCTTTTTTTTCGCAGGCGCTTTCTTCACAGCCTTCTTCGGAGCCGCCTTCTTAGCCTCTTTCTTAGCTACAGCTTTTTTTGGAGATTCTTCCTCCTTTTTCGGATTCATGCGCTGTAAAAGAGATAAAATTTTATCCAGCTTCGCATTAATTTCAGCATGTTTTTTATTGGATTGATCAGGTTTCTCACTAGATCTATCGGATCTGCGCGGACCTGAACTGTCTCCTTTGCCAAAACAATTACTACAATAAACTGGTTTATCCCCGCTTGGTCTAAAAGGAACTTCACAATTCTTTCCACAATCTGCGCAAGTCGCTTTATACATATCCTGCCTTCCTCTATCCTGCCTTCCTCTTTCTCCGCCTCCGGAGCTGCGATCTCTTTTAAAACAATTACTACAATAAACCGGTTTATCACTGCTCGGTCTAAAAGGAACTTCACAATTCTCCCCGCAATTTGCGCAAGTCGCTCTATGCATCTGCCGATCTCCTCTTTTATCTTTTCCTCTGGACATATTATTCCGATCAAAATTTCTCATATTGTATTGATTTATGTATTAGCGAAAAGGACTCTATTCCTATTCTTGCTGAAAGGCAAGAACGAATGGATAAACAAGCTCCAAAACCTCTCCAGAAGGTTCTAACATCCTTGACCATACAGCTCCAGATGACAGAATTTGACCCTTGACCCTTGACACAAAATATGGTATAATCCTAATAGGGTCAATATAAATAGCAAAAACAAAAAATGTCAAAAATCAAAAAATTCTGGAAGGCAAATCAACTGGCAGTCCTCACAGGCATACTTGTTCTGCTTGTAATTGCGTTTCCGGCAGGAACCTTTCTGAAAGCTCAAATAGTACCACCGCCAGAACCATCCACTTGTACAGACTCTGATGAAGGAAGAAATTATTATGCAACAGGAAGTGTATCCAACTGCTCCGCGGACGGCATTTGCACATTGCCTATCGCAGACAGCTGTATTGAAGGATTTACCCTAGAAGAAGGTTATTGTGAAAACGGAAATATGCTTTTTGAAAAGTACACATGCCCAAACGGCTGCCAAGATGGCGCTTGTATAAAAGAAACAAATTATCTTACAGTTTATGGCAAATTACTGGATAGAAAAACAGGAGAGCCGCTTGCAAACGCAACAATATTTACAGATAGTATAAGCGGCAGGTCTGTAAATCCTATATATACCGACGAGGGCGGTTACTTCTCTTATAGGTATTCCGAGGAACCCAGCTTAATGCATGTACTTCCAGCCTGCAACAACCAAATGCTGATTATTTTTGACAAAACATTTTCCGGGGAATATACAGCATTCTATGATGATAAAAGTTGTGAATCAATCAGAAAAACTTTCGATTCGGTAAATGGGATTTTAAATCTGGGCGATGTATATATAAATCAAGTAGTGGGTCTGCGTCTGTATAGCGATGTTCCGGTTTCATTTACATTAACAAGCACAGTAAGTATGAACTGCGATGCGCAGTTCGGCGGCGGTAACAGCAGATTCAAGAATGAACACTTTGTAAGTCTTATTGCTGTTCCGGGAGGCTTTGGACAGCTCTCGCTAGAAACCAGTGATGGAAAAAAAATTGAAAGTGATTGGATGTCTTTGCCCGAAACTAAAGCATGCGAAGCAATTAGCGCTTATTACGCCAATGGGGAATTCGGGCTGAATTTATGCGGCAACGCGGTGTGCTCGCTCGGAGAAACTCACCAAACCTGTCCTCAGGATTGCATAAACTATGCATGCGTAGATTCAGATGGGGGAAAAGATTATTATAAAAAAGGAATATCCTCAGACTATGGCACTCCTGGACCGGTGGAAGATGTGTGTATAAATAAAAACGAACTGACGGAATATTCATGCACAGGGACTGCAACCGTAAAAGACACAGAAGAAGTAATCGTGCTGAAAAAAGAAACGTATTATTGTCCAAACGGCTGCCGGAATGGTGCTTGCGTACAGGGCGTTCAGTCTTCCATCACCGTTCTTTCTCCCAATGGTGGAGAGGAATGGAAGACGGGAGAAACCCATCGGATAAGATGGGAATCCAAGGGGATAGATTCTGTTGATATTTATATCTACGACCCAAGTATTTTCGGCAGCGGTTCAACCAATCATATTGCACCCGCCAATATGCCTATTTCTGCTACTCTTGGTTATTATGATTGGACTATTCCTCCTCTTCGTAATTTACCTCCCCTCTCCAGTCAACTACCCGGCGGAGGAGATAATTATAAAATTAGAATTGACGATGTAAGCTCGGACGTAAATGATCACAGCGATAATTTTTTCAGCATTACTGAAGCAGAACTAATACCGGAACCCGTACCGCCGGTGCCGGTAGTGCCAGCCGAGGAACCTATACCAGTGCCGTGTCCGGATCTGGATAAAAGAGATTTAAAATCAATTTCATTATCGCCTGTTGATGCCGGCCTAACTTATATTGTTCAAAAATATTCTGACAGCATCGATCCGGGAATTAATCACAGTTTCGAGAAAGCAATTCAAAACGGATCACAAGTGATACATACAGACGACGGGGGTTCAATAGTATTTAGGATAAATAAATATGACCGTAGTTCCCATGCGGAAAAAATGTTTGATATCATTAATACAAGGCATACTAGAAAGGTGCTGTTTAATGACAGCTCAATTGGAGAGGAAACATTCTGCCATACCTCCCCCGATTTTTATAAAAGAAATCAAAAATACTACCATATTTGCGGTTTCAGGTTCGGTGAAATATATGTGGATGCACAGACGGAAACATTGAAAGATTCACATAACCTCGCGGTAGAATTTCTGGGAAAGATATATGATAAAATTCTTGATTTGTGTGAATCACAATTCTTCTGCACAGACGCCGATGGCGGGAGGAATTATTATGAGAAAGGAACTACCAGAGGATCCAACATGGAAGGAACTGATTTTTGCGGGATTAGAACGGTTCCTGAATTTAGCAAACCCACCGTAATATACAGCTGTCCGAAAATGGAATGGGAAAGCGGGCAAAAATGCACCCTTTATGAATATGCATGCGGTACAAGCCCTGAATTTGATCCATCTCATGCAGTAAGATGGGAACATGAATGTCCAAACGGCTGTAAAAACGGTGCTTGTATGGGAGAACGGGGGAAAGTTTACGTTATTACTACTCTTAAAGAAAAAGCCGTTGATATAGAAGAAGCAATTGCAGAAGCATTCACTGACGAAGATATCCAGAGAATAATAAACGAGAGGGTTTTAGCCAGAATGACAGACATAAAACGAATGATAGATCAAATCGTAGAAAAAAGTGTCAACATGGTTTTGGAAAGGATTGCCGTGATTTTCGACAAAATGACTGAAAAAGTAGCAATCGCATTAAGTGAAAAAGTAGCGGAGATAACAGAATTTGCAACATTCGCAGATGAAGAAATCAAAAATGAAATCCTTAGACAAAAAGATAGGGAGCTTGTCGTGGTGGATGAAGTTGCAGAGGCGGCACAAAATTTAGATGAAAATCTTAGAGAAGATGTGGAAGAAAGTCTTGAAGAATTTGCAGGATACAGCTGGAGCAGCGAAACTTCTCAGAAATTGGAGAAAGAAGCCCAAGCATTAAGAGACCTCATTGCGAAAGGAACAGACGCGGATGTAAGAAAACAAGTTCAAGCGCTGAAAAAGAAAATTAAGGAGAAGAAAAAAGATGAAAATACAAGGTTGTTTGCGGAAGGAAAAATCGCATTTTTAGATGCCGGAGAAGGATGGTATGCGAAATACGCAATGGCTGCTAAAAGAGAAGGGTTCATCAAAGGAGAAGGAGGCAAAGGTATAGAAATGAGCCCCGGAAAAGAACTTATTGGTGCTGAATATGTCGAGATGATTGCACGAACCATAGACGCAGAAGACAAAAGCTGCGCAAAACCCCTTAAGCCGGTTGAAGGAGAGTTGGAATGGGTAATTGACTCAGCCTGTGGTCT
>JAHKBB010000139.1 GCA_018826445.1 Patescibacteria group bacterium
GTGCGGAATAAAAAACTCGCAGATTATTTTGAAAAGATCGTAAGTTGTTTGTGTTTGGAGATCGAATCTCCAAACGGATTAATTCAGCTTGCGGCAAATTATCTTATTACTGACTTAGCTGGTGATTTAACAATTACCCCGAATAATTTTGCCAAACTTATTAATATGATTGCCAAAGGCGAGATTACATCAAGGGTGGCAAAGGATGTGCTGCGAGAGATGAGAGAAAAAGGAGGCGACCCTTCTATTATTATTAGTAAGAAGGGCTTAAGGCAAATTAACGATGAATCAGCCATAAATGAGTTGGCAGACAAGATCATTAAAGAGAATCCCAAAGTAGCGGAAGATTATAAGTCTGGAAAAGAAAACGCCCTGCAATTTTTAGTTGGCCTGGGTATGAAAGAAACAAAAGGCGCTATAAATCCCGATATTCTTAAAAAAATGTTGAAAAATAAGATAATCTTGTGATGACGAGTTATCCACATTATGGGGGGGGTAATAATTTACTCATAATTTTGCTATGATAAATATAATAAATGACAAAAAAAATAAAGAAATCTCGAGTTCCTGATTTTGCTCCAGCTCTTGGCTTAGTAGTTCTGGTTCTGGTACTTTTTGTTTTTTCATCTGATATTAAAAATGCCTATGCCAAGTGGTTCTATCCAGTAGCCAGCGTTACCAATGAACTTGTTAACGGCTTAGAAAATGGCGCAGAAGTAGTCGGAAGTTTTACCGGGCACGGCATCTCGCTTTTAAAAAACAACACCAAAAAATTAACATCTTTATCTTTGACTCTTCCGCAAATATCTTTTCCTAAAATAGAGATAGCAATTCCCAAACCCGATCTCTCTTTTGTGCATGACTCGGTCTTGCACATGCCAGATTCAATGTCGAACATTGCGGCAAGCGCTGGCAACACGGCAATTTCTTTTTTCAGTTTTTTTAATAGCGGAATGGAAACAATGAGCAATTTAGCAAAAGATGTTGCCAATGCCTGGATTAAGGCTCCTCAAAATGTCAGCGAACTTGCGCAGGAATTATTTGGACAAGAGACTCCGATTGTTGCAATAGCGACACCAGCACCAACACCGAGCGTTGCGCCAACATCGGATGTTTCTCCGTTAACATCCGATGTTGCAGCCACCAAAACTATTGTGGAAAAAACAATTGAAAGAATAATCTCAGGCCTCACTTCAGAAGAACTTGACGCAAAACTTAATCAGCTCAACAGCCAAATCCTAGCCCAAATCTCTGGTTTGAAAAACGAACTGGCTTCTCAAATCAGTGCCAATCAGAATTCCATTGCTTTAACAAACAGAATAAATAACTTGGGCAATGTCACTATTTCCAACCCAACTTTTTCCGGCACTGTTTCCGGATTAACTGATACTGATATTCCTGACAGCATTACTGTTTCCAATTATCTTCCTCTTTCAGGAGGCGCGCTCACCGGCGCTCTCACTGGCACTGACCTTACTCTTTCTGGCAATCTTACTGTTTCCGGCAGCCAAACACTTTCTGGAGCCATCACTATTCCATACTTAACTGCCACTTCCACCACAGCCACCTCAACATTCCCATATTTAACAATCAGTAATAATTCCAATTTAGGCACAGTAGTCGGAGGCGCCTGGCAGGGAACAGAAATCACAGATGCATATATTTCAGACACCATCACTGCTTCCAATTATTTTTCCTTAGCAAACTGGTATAGCACAACCACATCAGCTTTAGCAGAAGGAACTAATTTATACTGGACTAATACTCGTTTTGACAACCGGCTTTCAGCAACAACCACTCTTCCAAATATTACAACTCTGGCCAATCTTGCCACTTTGGGCACAATTACTTCAGGAACTTGGGGAGGAACAACAATTGCAGTGAACAAAGGAGGAACTGGTTTGACTTCATATACTCTTAATCAATTGCTCTATGCTTCTGGAACTGGAACAATTGGACAGATAGCAACCTCATCTTTGGGATTGCTCACCACTGATGTTGCAGAGGGGACTAACCAATATTACACAGATGCACGGGCAAGAGCTGCCTTGTCTTCAACTGCAACTGGCCTTACTTATACAAGCGGCACTGGA
>JAHKBB010000148.1 GCA_018826445.1 Patescibacteria group bacterium
CTTTGTGAAATCATCCACAGATATCTTAAAGACCTTGGTCGCAAACACGCACACGGTCCCTTGCTGATCTCAAAGCGCGGAAAACGCATCTCCCAGCGCGCCCTGCAGGACATCTTCCGTAAAGCCGCTGATAAGACGGGCATCGAAAAAACCCTTCACGCACGCCTTTTCCGCCACACGGCAGCAACGCACCTGAACCGGGTTGCCGGCATCGAAATCACTCAGCACGTTCTTGGCCACAGCCACCGTGTAAATACCCTAAAATACGCCCATCTCAATCCCGATAAGTATGCCGTTTACATGAAACAACACCCTTACATGCAAGCCGACTCAGCCAATGCGGCTACGACGGCCAAGAAGGAGGCCTCATGATTGCCCTGATCGATCAGTACCGAAAAGAGCTTGAAAAAGTAAACGTCTTTGCCGCCTCAACCATCGAAACCTACACCATCGGTGTGAAAGCTTTTTGTCAATACGCAAAAACCGTTCTTCACATCAATCCCGCCACCGCAAAGGCAGATCACCTGCTTGAATGGCTCCTGCACCTGAAACACACAGGTATCGGCCACAGCCGCCATGAAAATCACCACTATGCGCTTAAAAGCTTTTTTGCCTTCGTACACAAAGCCGGCTTGACCGACTCCAACCCCGCCGATGTCTTGCCCCTGTTGATCCATCGCCGCAGGGAGCGTACAAATCCGATTAATGCTTCCGATGCCTTCAAGCTGCTGGCCTCTTTTGACCGCAATAGCTGGACCGGCCTGCGGGACTACACCATGGTCTCTATTCTATGGGCCTTGGGACTGAGAACCTCAGAACTCACCGGACTCAACGTCAGAGACTTCGAACCCGCCCACGGTAAACGCATCGGACTGCTTAGAATCCGGGGTAAAAACAAAAAGCAGCGCGCACTTTTTGTCGTCGACCGGCTCTTTGACCAACTCGTGGGATATCTGGCTCATCCACAGTCGCCTCGGAAAAAATTAGCTCCCATGTTCCCGGCCGATACCAAAAAGACGGCCATTTCAAACAGCCGGCTCCAGCGCATTGTCAAAGATCAGGCCAAAAAGGCCGGCATCAGCACCGAGGTGACCCCAAGGGTGCTCCGCCATTCGTTTGCCACCGAGATGTACCATAAAAAAGTGCCCCTTACGGCCATTTGTGCCATGATGGGCCATGACGCCATTGCCGATACCGCCGTCTATGTCCACGTGTCGGATCAATTGATAAAACAGGTCCTGGATGCCGTCAGCGTCTGCAGGAGGTGGTCATGACCATACCCGTCAATGTGTTCTTTGAGCATCTGGATCCGTTTTTTTCTTATCGCCGGGACATATACGAAATCAGCGATCAGACGGATAAAAGCAACCGGGTGGATCTGACCCTTTTTGAAAACTTTATCCGTTCCCGCGACCAGCAAACAATCGACGGCCCGGCGGTCATCGACTTTCAGTACCATCTGAAAAACCAGCGTAAAAATTGTGGGACCTCCATCAACCGAAAGATCTTCACCCTAAGATCCTATTCCAACTTCTTGAAACTGTATGATGTTCCACATGCCTCTGCATTGCCGTTTTACGACGTGCTCAAAATCCGCCAGGGCTACCGCTGCCGCCCGAATGCATTGACGATACGGCAGATCGAACTTTTCTTTAACGCCATCGACGCCAGAACCATCCTGGGTATCCGGGATTATGCCGTCTATGCCCTGATGTATCAGCTCGGCTTGCGGGTCGGCGAGCTCCACAACCTTGATATTGAAAGCATCGATTTTAAAAACTCCAAAATCACCGTCATGGGAAAAGGCCGTAAACCTCGCACACTGCACCTGAACAATGAGCTGATCGAAATTATCAGCCAATATCTTGCCGTCCGCGAGCCGTTCTTAAACAGTTGGCTGACCCGGGCTCTTTTTGTCTCCAAAAAGGGCAATCGTCTGGCAATCCGGACCATGGAAGACAACCTGAAAAAAATTCTGCTTCAAACCGACTTTACAGTACCTTTTAACGTCACCTGCCATACCCTGCGACATAGTCTGGCCTCTCATCTAAATGACAACGATGTCGATGTGCTGGTGATCCAGA
>JAHKBB010000075.1 GCA_018826445.1 Patescibacteria group bacterium
CTCCATTCTGTTATAACGAAACTTCGGCTCAGGATTATTTCCCAATTACAAAGGAGGAGGCGCTTGAGAAAGAATATCCTTGGAAAGAATGAAATGGTACAATGCTCGAGACATAGATACAAAAATTAATGATTAGAGTTGACTACCATTTTCATCCCAATTTGCCGCTTCTTAATAAAACGCTCTCGAAAAAGAAAGCTTGCGCTATCTGGAGAGAGCTTGGACGAAACGATTTAGATGTTGTTGTAGTTACTGAACACAATTACAAAAATCCAAAAACACAGTTTGAACTTTTAGAATCACAAAAACCCAAAAATACAAAGACCACAATTTTCCCGGGATTGGAATTTTTGACAAAAGAAGGAGTGGATACCATCGTTTTTACAAAGGACAAAAAGGACATCTACTCGAAAAAGAAGTTGCTGGAACCGCGCAGCTTAAATATGGAAGAATTGATCGATTATGTAAAAAAAGACAAGAAACTCCACGCGATAGTCACTCATCCGTGCACACCGGGGATGACCAGCATACTTCGAAAGTGTGGCAGACCTACAACCCTAAACGCATTACACGCATTCGGGAAGATAGAAGTCCACAATTGTGCATTGGATGTGCTGGAAGTAATCATCCGAAAACCATTATTAAATAAGATCTTTTGCAAAAAACATTCCCAAATCAAAGATACTCAAAATGCTCCATCGGATTTGATCGTGGATGGAGTGCAAAGAACAGGGGGGAGTGACGCACATCAAATTGGGGAAATCGGCAGCTGTATGGAGATAAATGAAAAATACGTGAGTGATAAGGACAAATTGTTTGATATAATTACTTCGAAATCGGGAACATTCCACAGAAAAGAAAAACCACCATCAACACTAGTCATCGGAATTGGGACAACATTCAAGGAATGGATGATTAAAAAAGCAAGACTTTACACAATAGACAAACCACTAGCTTCTTTATATTTATTTGATAAATTGAGAAAAAACATATGAACGAAAAGGAACTCACGGAAAAGAGTCAACTCATAAGGAGTAAAATAGCAACACCCATAGCGAAACTTTTGGCAAAAACGCCAATCACTCCAAACATGCTAAGTGCGACAGGTGTGATTTTGATGATCTTCTTCCCAATATTGATTAAATCATATCCGTGGGTTTCATTTGGACTCATGATCGCAACACTAGCGATCGATGGCCTTATGGACGGCGCGCTGGCAAGATATAAAGGCGTGAGCTCCGATCGAGGAAAATTCTTTGACATAACAGCGGATACAATCTCATTTATTCTGCTTATGGTCGGTATCTTAAGAATTTGGCTAATCAATCCCATATATGCACTTCTCTTTACGTCACTATTTGTGATCCACAGAGTGTTTGCAGTCATTGTGAAAAACGTAAGGAAGGAAACAAACTGGTTCATAAGTCCGCGTCCGGGAATACTCACAGGAGCCTTTATGAACACATTTCAGATTGCCTTTGCGCTGTGGATTATTTGGGGGTTTAACTGGTTTGATGAAATAGCATTAGTATCAATTGCGATACTGATTCCAAGCATTTTATTGCACTTCAAAGCTATAACTTCAATGAAACTCTAATTGCATTCGCAATCACATGAAGGATTGAGAAGACCACAAGGATACTCAAAAACATTATCCATTCAATTTCAACGTACAGCGTCGCGAAAAGGGATGCTCCCAAAATCCAATCGATCTGATCGAACACATACCAAGATTTTCCTGGCCTTATGTTCATTCTCCTTTTGAAAAAACTTTTCACGCTGTCTCCGGAAAGAGCACCGAATCCGAGCAGGAATCCCAGATAGATATCACCGTGCTGTGTCCATGCAATAAACATCGCAATCAAAATTCCAAAAAAGAAACCACGATATGTCTTGTGGTCGCCTAAATATTTTCTCGAAATCGGATAGTTTAAAAACGGGACCCATTTTACCAACACAGGGGTCATGTTTGCGACCGCCGCGGGAAGGAAAAACCAAATTGAATCAATTATATTTTCCAACATTACATCCCAAGTATTCGCTTCGGGTTTAAATAATAAATTTTTTTAAGCACGGCGCGTGGTAAAGCGAATCCCACTTGCGGCTCATCCGGATCGGATGCGTACTCGCAGTAGAACCGATCACTTTTATGCAAATCATAATCGCATTTCATTCTATCATAAAGATAATCCAATTCTGTATTTTTACTCATGATCATATCCACCCCATACATCAATCTGTCCTGGTATTTAAGGATGAAATTATGGATCTTTTGCGGGTCCTGTTTGTAAAATCTTAAATGTCTTTGTATGCCGCCTCCGTAGCTCATGTCCAGGTACAGATTTGGATACTTCACTAAAAATCCTTCGATAAGCTCCAGATCCATCTTCTTCATTATCACGGATCCATAATGCGCTTGGACGAAAGTTACGTCAGGAAACGAACCGTAAACATCTTCAAGCTCATCCTTTACAGCGGGAATATTTACAATACTTCCATGAATGATAACGGGAAGGTTGTATTTGTCCGCAACTTGGTAAACCCTCATCATGTTGCCGGAATTTAAAGGTTCATCGTAAAAAGCGGGATGTCCGCCGATGAGCTTCAAACCCTTGCCTCCGGTTTTCACGCAAGTTTCAAATTCTTTTGCGGCCAATGGATCGGCTTCATCCACCGTGCACCAAACCATTATCTTGTCCGGATAACGGCGCTGTAATTTGAAAAGATAAGCTTGGTATTTGTCATGGTATTTATTGTCGGGAGCGACACCCGTCGGCATCAAAAAAACTTTCGACATTCCAAAGATACCCATGATTTTCAGCAGCGTATCGGGATCGCCGGAAGAAATCATATGCTCATGCATGTTTAATTTTCCGTACATTTCGTCATGAACAAGCAAATCCTTGATTTCCAAAAATCTGGACAGTATTTGCTGAGTTTTTCCGTAAGTTAAGCGTTCGGAAAGCTGTCCGTTTCGCGTTTTTGACAGGTTTAAAATCGCGCCATAGGACATTACCGGATTTTTCTTCATTTTAGGATCAAAAAAATCGTCCGCAGATACTTCAATATCATAAATTTCAAACATTGCTTTAAGAAAATCCGAAGTTTTTACTTTTTCACCGTCATTAAACCGCTCAAAATGCTCAGACGTTCCGAGAATTTTTACGACCTCAGCTTTTGTAGCGGTCTTTAATGGATTTGTAAGCGCGTCCGCTCGAAAAGGTATGACAAGAACAATCAAAGACAAAACAATTAATACCAATTTTCTCATTACTACTCCGTTAAAATTTTCCACGTTTTTTCAATCGTATCATCCCAGTTAAATTTCTCAAGTTGTTCGGAAGCTTTGTGCTCAAGGGTTTTCCTGAGATCCGTGTCATTTGCAAGTCTTTCAATGTCATGAGTCATAATTTGTATGTCATCAGGATTTGTGTAATACACAGCCTCGCCAGCAACTTCGGGGATTGATGAAACTCTGGAAGTCAAAACAGCTTTCCCATGTGAGAATGCTTCCAAAATCGGGAATCCAAACCCTTCATACAGTGAAGGGAAAGCAAAAAACTGACAGTGCTTAAAAAGCACACACTTCTCAGCATCCGTAATATATCCGGGCATCAAAACGTTTTCCCAGATTTCCAATTTGCCGGCGATTTTAAAAATATTTTTGAATCCGATGCCTCGTTTGCCGCAGAGTACAAGTTTCCATTCCGGGTGATTTGTAACAAATCCGGCAAAAGCTTTTAGCAGATTCTCAATATTCTTCTTCGTTTCGAGTCGTCCCACAAAGAAAATATATTTATCATCAGGTTTGAGATGGAATTGTTCGAGAACTTCATTCTCTTGCTGCTCATTCATGTAAAGATCACGCAAAGGTTCATATCCGTGAGGAATTACAACTATTTTTTCTTCAGGGCACTTATAAAAATGAATCAAATCCTGCTTCGTGCATATACTCGGAACAATAATCTTCCAAGCTTTCCTGCAAGCTTGCTTCGTACTTTGATCCAAAAGCAGGTATTGGGTGAAAGAGTACGACTTTTTGAGGTGTTTGAAAGCAACATCGTGAATCGTAATAATAGATTCCTTCGGGAAAGTGCGCGGCAAAGTGTGAGAGGGAACAAAAAGTCGGTCCGGTGGACTCTTCTTCATTTCCTTCGAAAGTCCAATCTGAGTCCAAAACTTTTTTCGCTTAATTTCTTTGAACTCTGTGTTTACGGTCGGCACGTCTTTTGGCAGTTTTAACGTGCCGCGAGAATATAACAAAAGCTTATGCTTGTGCTGCTCGCTCACTTTTTTCAAAAGTCCGTTAATAATATAAAAAGAGTACCGCTCCACACCCGTTGCGGTCTCATGCCCATACCTCGATGCGTCAATTCCAATTAACATCCACTTGCGATTACAATTCCATATATTTCCCTCACCCCCGCATTTCTAAGCGCTCGCTCGCACTCTTTTATCGTCGATCCGGTCGTATACACATCATCCACGATCACAACCACTTTGTCTTCCAAGTTTGTACCGGGCTTCAGTCCAAACGCGTCAGTCAGGTTTTTGAGTCTATCGGCGCGCCCGAGCTTCGCCTGAGGCTTCGTGTCGCGCGTCCGCTTGAGCACATCTGCGATTGGCGGGCCGATCTCACGCGCCAAAAGCTCCGACTGGTTAAACGACCTCATCCTAAGCCGCTTCTTATGCAAAGGAACGGGAACTAGAACGATATTATCAGATTTAAAGTATTTTTTGAAATGATGTCGCATAATACCACCAAGCGGACGCGCCAAATCCACCGCGAAATGATACTTGAAATGGTGAATAACAGGCTTTAGATACGGCGCCTCATCAAAACTCTTGCAAATTACAATATTTTCTTTTCTTCGTCCCCCCGTGCACAGCTTCTCCGCACATACCCCACAAAAATACGTTCCCGGCCGGCCGCAGCCGAGACATTCCCGCGGGAAAAGAATTTCCAGAAGAAACACGTTGATTTTTGCAAATAGCTTCACTATCATTACCCCGCACTCTAGCATACGCACATTAAATTTTTCTGAATTTTTGCTCAATCCCGGAGTCAAAAAATCTCCAGGTTAGAAAAATCAATCCCGGGATTGAATCAAGGGCGGTTAGCTCAGTCGGTTAGAGC
>JAHKBB010000076.1 GCA_018826445.1 Patescibacteria group bacterium
TCCCTTCTTGATTCTCGTCAATTTCTCTTCAATCGACTCTATATGTTTGGTATTTTCCGTGAAATCGATTATTTCTTTCGCGTCTTTTATTTCCTTCTCGGGATCAAAATTCTTAACAAATACGTCATGTCCATTTTCATCCTCCATTATTTGGAAGGTGTTTTGGAAATATGAGTCCAGGAATCTGAGCTCAATAATTTTACGGCGTGTTTCTATTACAAACTTTTCTTTTTCTTCATCACTCATTTTCTCAACACCCTTGAATTTGTTCTCAAAGTTTTCTTTGAATTTTTCATATTTGTAAACGTAGTCCTCGTAGTTTGTCGTAGCTCTTTGGGATTCATTTACTTTGTATATTTCATATCTTTCTGTGATTTGTTTTTTGTAGCTCTCTTTTAATTTTTTTCGAGTTTCCGGATCCGGTTTGTGCTTTTTGTCTAATTCGCTCGTCTTTTTCCATCCTTCGAGCAGTTTTTTTGCTTGCCCTGATGGAATTACACCTGCCATTTCGGGGTCTAGACCTAGATCTCCGACCATTTTGATAAATTCTATGAGCTCTTGTTTTGTTATTGTCTCTCGTGTTTCCGGGGCCTGTTCAAGAGTTTCATTGAATTCCTGAAAAACAAGCCTACGCGGCTTTATTTCGAGTAATTCGTTGTAGTTTTTTCCGAACATTTTTGCTTTTTGTTTCTTGATATTATATCATGTTTCAGACCTTAAATAAAGTCGCCCATGAGCTTTCTCAAAGATTTAAGAGAATTGCTTTTGAAGGAACCGAAGCACTATTGTCCGCGCCAGGATAATGTGAACTCGGACTATGGGTCCTTTATTTACAGGTGTAAAAATTGCTATATGGCTTTTGCCGGCAATTATATGGAGGATTGTTTGTATATGCATCTTTGCGACAACAGCAAGGATTGTTGTGATTGTACGGGTATTTGGGAAGGTGAGCTTTGCTATGAGTGTATCGATGGCTTGAAATTGTATAATTGTAACTTCTGTCAGGATACGGGCAATAGTCGAGATTGCTTCCTATGTGACTATTGTATGAATTGTCAGGATTGTTTTGGATGCAGTGGGCTTAGGCGTGTGAAATATTACATTTTTAACAAGAAATATTCAAAAGATGAGTATTTTAAGAAAGCCGCGGAATTGAAGAAGCGGTTTTTTGAAAATCGAGGTAAGGTTTTGGCTGAATTTGAGAAGATTAAATATGAGGAGCCACGTTGTCTTGTCAATGTGAGGTGTGATGAAGACGTGTACGGTTCGTACAACTCAAACTGTAAAAATTGCTATGAAGTATATGATGCGGATGAATGTGAGGATTGTCTCTATTTGTACAGGGAAAACTTAAAGCTTAAGGACTGTTGTGATTGCACGCATGCATCTAATAGCGAGCTTTGTTATGACTCCATGAGTATGGATAAAGCATACAATTGCAACCACTGTTTTTGGATTGTAAATTCTTCGGATTGTGAACATTGTTATTGTGCTATTGGCTGTGATCATTGTTTTGGATGTCATAACATTAAGCATAAAAAGTATCACATTTTGAATAGGCCGTATGAAAAGGACGAATATTTTAAAAAAGTTGCTGAAATAAAAGAGGAATTGAAGAGAGATGGTTTGGCGAATGAATATTTGATAGGATTGGCACTGGAAGATGTTCAAAAAGAAATTGGTGACTGTATAGAATGATGGATTTTTTTAAAGAGCTGGAAAATTTGATGCATACTGAGCCACGAATAGCGCTGAATAATGTGCGTGCCGTAAACAGTGAGTACGCGAATGCGTGCATCAACAACAAAAACTGCTACATGATCTTCGGTTCCGACCACAATGAAGACTGTCTGTATTCGACGTGGATGTATGATTGCAAGGATTCGGTGGATTGTTCGTTTATCCGGGATTCACAGCTTTGTTATGAGTGCACGGATTGCGCGAAATGCTATAACGCAAAGTACCTTCAAGATTGTGATAATTGTCGGGACAGCGAGTATTTATATGGTTGCACGGGTTGCGACCATTGTTTTTGTTGCGCGGGACTTTTTCGAAAGTCATATTGTGTAAAAAATAAGCAATGTGAAAGGGATGAGTATTTTGAAAAAGTTGAAAAAATGAAGAAGGAGGGGAATATTGAAAAAGAATTTGAGAACGTTCAGCTCAAAACTCCGCGAAGATTTGCGCATGCTTTGGACAATGAGGATTGTACCGGCGATTACATTTGTCACTGCAAAAACACTCATGACTCTTTTGATGTCCAGCAGTGTTGGGATTGTGGATATCTGGCAAATGGAGTCTATGGGATCAAGGATTGTTACGATGTAAGTTATTTGGAAAATGCCGAGATGTGTTATGAGGGAATTAGTAATTGGGGATTTGATATGAATTTCTGTAATTACTGCTGGTTCTGTTCCGGCATGGAGTATTGTGACACCTGTTACGACTGCAAAAATTGTTACGGGTGTGTTTGTTTAAAAAACAAGCAATATCATATTTTGAATAAGCCTTATAAGAAAGATGAGTATGAAAAAAAGGTGAAGGAAATCAAGGATCAGTTAAAGAGAGAGGGGAAATATGGAAGGGTATTTATACAGTCTCCATATGCTTTTGATCAAACTATCGCGAGCGACTATTACCCGAGTTGTTAGTATTCAGCCATGTCATATTTGCAAAAAATGATAGAAGTTCGGGCGGAACAGCCGCGTATGGGGCTTGTCGCTATTAGGTGTGAAAATAGTCCGTACGTCAGCTATTCGGGCAATATGAAGAACTGTTACCTTTGTTCCGGAAGTGAGTATGACGAGGATTGTTACTATAGTTTCTTTTTATATAATTCCAAGGATTGTTTTGGGTGTGATTATTGCCGTGAGTGCACGCTTTGCTACGACTGTGTGGATTGTCTCGGCTGCTACAATTCGAATTTTTCACAGGATTGTCAGAATTGTACGGACTGCGAGTACTTGTATGATTGTATTGGCTGTCAGAATTGTTTTGGATGTGTTGGACAGCGTCGTCAAAATAAGATGATTTTTAACAAGAAAGTTGATGATTATGAAAAAAAAGTGAAGAAAATGAAGGAGAAAATGACACAGGATGAAATTAAGGGAAAGGTGGAAAAGTTGCAGTTTGAAGTTCCTCGTATGTATGTTCACCAGATGAAAAATCAGAATTTTACCGGTGATTATATGAAGAACTGCAAGAATTCTTTTCATTGTTTTGACACAACTGATCTGGAGGATTGTATGTATTGTAATAATTCCGAACAGCTCAAGGATTGTCTGGATATGAGTAATTCATACTACAAGTCTGAGCTTTGTTATGATGTCATGAGCGAAATGGAGCTTTATAACTGCGATTTCTGTGTAACCTGTTTTTATTCAAATGACCTTATGTACTGTGAAAATGTTCATAACAGCAATAATTGTTTCGGGTGTTTTTCCATGAATCACGCGGAATATTGTATTTTTAATGAAAAGTACTCTAAAGAGGAATATTTTAAGAAAAAGGCTGAGATTGTTGAGCAAATGAAGAAAACTAAAGAATTCGGCGAGCATCTGCCGTCAACTTATGCATATGAAGACAGTAATGCGGCTATGCATTGGCCGGAATAGTTTGCGCATGCGGGGTGGAGTGTTATAATTCAATTACAATTTAACTCAAAAAGACTATGGCGTCAGAAGCAACAATGAAAGACGAGAAGAAAAATTGCAAGGCATGTGGAAAAGACTTTCTAATAATCGTTCAAGAACAGAAATTTTATAAGAAGAAGGACCTGCCCCGGCCGGAGAATTGTCCTGAATGCAGGCAAAAGCGCAGGCTGTCTCTTAGGAACGAGAGAAAGCTCTACAAACGAACATGCGACAAGTGCAAGAAGGATATTATCAGCACGTATCCGCCTGATAGTAAGTATATCGTGTACTGTCAGGAGTGTTTCTGGAAGCACATTGGGTAAATTCAATCCCGGGACTAAAAAGTCCCCAGGTTGGAAAAATCAGTCCCGGGACTGCTTGTGGCGTGCCGGTTGACTTCGGAGCTGTATTGTTGTAAAATTAAGGTGTAAATAAAGGAAAAATATGGCGCAGGCCAGTCCACAACAAGATGGAGTACTGCTTCTCATTAAAGTCGCGCATGATAACACGCGAAATGCTGCTGTATTTGAGCAGTTCTTGGATAACTTGCACGGAGTTCTAGGAGGAAGAAGGTTCGCGTTGGAAGTTGTTTCGCTGCACCAACATATATATCTGTTTGTCTGGTGTAGAAAGAATCAGGTGGAGCTTTTACAAGGGCAGGTCTATGCGGAATATCCGGATTGCGAAATCGAATTTGTGAAGGATTATTCGGCTATTGGTTCGCGGAA
>JAHKBB010000123.1 GCA_018826445.1 Patescibacteria group bacterium
AACTTTAATTCCTAAGAAGAGCTGGCAAGAAACAGGCCGTTGGGAAACAATTGATCCGCCTTTATTTATAGTTAAAGACCGTCATGATAAAGAATTTGGTCTTGGCTCAACTCACGAAGAAGTAATTACTGATTTAGTGCGAAAAAGAATTAGCTCTTATTCTGAATTGCCTGTCTATCTTTATCAGTTTCAGAATAAGTTTCGCAATGAGATGCGAGCTACAGGCGGATTATTACGCGTACGCGAGTTTATTATGAAAGATCTTTATAGTTTTGACGTCTCTAAAAAAGCATCAATGGATTTTTATGAGAAAGTTAGGCAGGCCTATATTAAGATTTTTAAACGGTGTGGATTAGAAGTTGTTGCTGTAGAGGCTGATTCAGGTACTATTGGCGGAGATTTATCCCATGAATTTATTCTTTTTGCTGAAACTGGTGAGGATAAGATTGTTTTTTGTCCGGCTTGCAATTATGGCGCTAATATAGAAAAAGCAGGCCAGGCTACAGAATGTCCTAATTGTAAGAAGAAGCTAGAACAGAAAAGCGGTATTGAAGCTGGTCATTGTTTTCATTTAGGAACTAAGTATAGTCAAGCTATGAAGGCTGAATTTATTGACAAAGATGGCAAGAAAAAGCCAATTATCATGGGTTGCTATGGGATTGGTTTGGGCAGATTAATAGCTGCTATTATTGAGGTAAGTCATGATGATAGAGGGATTATCTGGCCAACTGGTGTGGCTCCTTTTGATGTGCATTTATTATCTATTGGCAATAGTGAAAAGGTAATTGAGCAAAGTAAAAAAGTGTATCAGGATTTACAAAAACAAGGTATGGATGTTTTGTATGATGATCGTGATAAAAGCCCAGGTGAGAAATTTACTGAAGCAGATTTAATTGGAATTCCAATTCGTTTAGTAGTAAGTGAAAAAACCTTAGCCAAAAATTCAGTAGAAATAAAGAAAAGAAATGAAAAAGAAGAAAAGTTAGTTGAATTAAAAGAATTATTGAAATATGTTAAATAATATTCTAGGACTTTTTTCAAAAGATATTGGGATAGATCTTGGTACGGCAAATACTTTAGTTTATGTTAAAGGAAGAGGAATAGTAATTAATGAACCATCAGTTGTTGCAGTTAATCAAAAAACAGGTCAAATTTTATCAATTGGACAAGATGCTAAAAAAATGGTTGGTCGTACGCCGGGTCATATTATAGCTTCTCGCCCATTAGTAGCTGGAGTTGTTTCTGATTTTGAAATTACTGAGCAAATGCTGAAGTTTTTTATTGATAAGGTTCATAAAGAAAGTTTTTCTATTTTACCTAGACCAAGAGTTGTCATTGGTATTCCTTCAGGTGTTACAGAAGTAGAAAAAAGAGCCGTTGAAGATGCTACTAGAAATGCTGGAGCAAGAGCAGTTTATTTAATTGAAGAACCAATGGCTGCAGCCATTGGAATAAGACTCCCAGTTCAAGAAGCAACTGGCAATATGATTGTTGACATTGGAGGAGGAACCACCGAAGTTGCTGTAATATCTTTAGGTGGTATTGTTGTGAGTCGTAGTTTAAGGACAGCTGGAGATAAATTAAATGAAGATATTATTCAATACGCAAGAGAAGAATTTAATCTTCTTTTGGGAGAAAAAACAGCAGAAGATATTAAAATAAGTGTTGGTTCTGCTTATGATTTAGATGATCCATTAGAAACATCAATGCGTGGTCGTGATATTGTTACTGGTCTTCCAAAGGAAATAATAGTCAATGATGGTCAAATTAGAAAAGCGTTAAAGCGTTCAGTTAAATCTTTAGTTGATTCTATAAAAAATGCGGTTGAAGAAACTCCTCCTGAACTAGTAGCTGATATTATGCGACGTGGAATCTTTCTTGTTGGTGGTGGTAGTTTATTACGTGGATTAGATAAATTAGTGAGTGAACAGACAGAAATGCCAGTTAAACTAGTTGAAGACCCTTTAACGGCAGTTGTAAGAGGAACAGGAGTTGTTTTAGAAGACATTGATGCTTTGAAGGATGTTTTGGTAGCTACTCAATATGAAGAGCCTCCAAGATAATTTTTAATTTATTAATAA
>JAHKBB010000077.1 GCA_018826445.1 Patescibacteria group bacterium
CAGTTTCCACCAATCTAAATAAAGAGATTTTTTTGGCAACAATCGAATCTGAAATTTTCCCTCATCCAAATGGATTTTTTCTGGCGCAAAAAGGTGATGATCTTTCAGATAAAACATTGAATTTTCCTTTAATATCAAAACCTGTAACGGGAAGACACGGAGATGGTATTGTTATTCACGACAGTCTTGAGTCGTTACAAAAGGAAGTCCAAAATGCACAAGAAAATTTGTTAATTCAGGAATTTTTAGAAATAGAGTCTGAATACCGAATTTTTGTAGTGGGAAATGTGGCACTAGGAGCTGTAGAAAAAAAAGCAGCCCCAGGGAAAAGATTTGCCAATTATGCAGCAGGGGCAAGTTTTAATTCGATTGATCTGCCTAAAAGTTTTTTAGATGAAGCTGTGAAATTGTGCCAAATTCAAGAAATAGACATTGGGGGTGTAGATATAGCAAAGACCAGAACGGGAGAATATTATATTCTTGAAATCAACAGATGTCCCGAATTCAAAGCTTTTTCAGAAGCAACTAAAATAGACGTTGCCGGAAAAATTATTAATTTTGTTGAACAAAAATAATGAAAAAACACCCCATAATTATTACCGCGCCTCATTCCTGTAAATATATCCCAAAAGAAATCAGAGAACGAATAAGTCTTTCGAATTTTGAGATATGGCAAATGCACGACCCTTTCACGGATGAAACATGTTTTTACCCTAGAGCATACGCGATTCATAAGGCTAAAAGTCATCGAATTTTGGGGGATTTAAGTCGAGACAGAGATGCTAAAGATATATTTAGGAGAAATGATTTTTATGGTCGAAAAATTTGGAAAGACAAAAAAGGACTAACGAACAAAGAAAAAGAAGCAGCTTTGAAACAATATTGGGATCCATTTCGAAGCGCCATTAAAAAAAGTTTTGAGAAAATGAAGAAGGAAGGGTTTAAAAAGATTTTGTTTATTGATCACCATAATACAGCCACGGATCACCCTGCTAATTATGGACAATATTTGCCACCTCTGAATTTAGGGAATTATGGGGATGATACGGGAAGTTTTACACAAAAACCTCTTTCGTCCTCCCCCGAGATTATAAGTGCTTTTCAAGTATTTCTTAAGGAGGAGTTTCCCGGAATAACTGTTGAAATAAATACGGTATACGAAGGGAGTGCTTTGGTGAGGTTCATTCGAGACGAAATTCAACCTGAGTTTCCAAACTGTGAAATTCATGCTATCCACTTAGAATATAATGTTAATCTTATTTTTAATTCTCTTTCAAATAGAATTGACGATGCGGCAAAAAATAAATTACATAAAGGTATAAACAGAGGCATATACAAGCTTATAAAAAATCATTTTCTTTAAAAAAAGCCTAAACTTTGCCATATTTTGGCATCCTCAACACCCCAAACAACAGGAATTATCTCATTATCATCTGATCTCGACGCATTCCGACGCCGATGAATTTTACTGGGACGTCTAGAAGTTCTTCGACTTTCTTCACGTAATTTTGAGCGTTTTTCGGAAGGTCTCCCGGTGTTTTTGCGTCTGAAAGATCTTCATTCCATCCCGGCATTTCCAGGTATTCCACTTCAACTTTTGCCAGATCTTCGAGTGAAGCCGGAGGATATTTTAGCTTTTTTCCGTCCAAAGTATATTTAACTGCAATCTTTAATGTTTCGAGCCCGCTTAGCACATCAAGCTTTGTGAGGTTTATTGATGTTAATGTGTTGAGGTCAGCGGAATATTTTGAAACTACCGCATCAAACCATCCGCATCTTCGCGGGCGTCCCGTTGTTGAGCCGAATTCGCCGCCTTTTTCCTGTAAATGTTTGCCGATTTCGTTATCTTGTTCTGTCGGGAATGGGCCTGCGCCAACTCTTGTCATGTACGCTTTCATTATTCCGACTATTTCTCCCAAACGCTTGGGCCCGATTCCGCTTCCGGAAAGTACGCCGCCGATTGAGGCGTTTGATGAGGTTACGTATGGATATGTTCCATGGTCAATGTCCAGCAGTGTCCCGTTTGCGCCTTCCATAAGTACTGTTTTCCCCGCTTCCAATTGTTCGTGTAGGTATAGTGCTGTATCTATGATATATGGGGCGATTTTCTTCTGAATTTCTTTTAGTGTCGCAAGTTCCGCATCGGTGTCATGTTCAAGCTCTGGGTACAATGTTTTCCACATTTCAAAGTTTTCTTTTACCCTTTTTGTAAATGCATCGAAATCCAGTATTTCACCAACCCTAACTCCTGTTCTACGAATCTTGTCTGTGTATGCCGGGCCGATGCCGCGAAGTGTCGTTCCCACTTTGTTCTTCCCTTTCCTTTCTTCCTGAATTCCGTCGATTTTTTTGTGATAATCAAAGACAAAGTGGGCTTTGTTTGAGATCATGATTCTTCCGTGGTAGTCGATGTTATTTTCTTTCAAAACGTCCAACTCTTCCTGAAATGTTTGTAAGTGCACGACCATTCCATTCCCCATTACGCAAATCTTGCCTTCGTGCAAAATGCCGGAAGGGACAAGATGGAATATGAATTTGGAATTGTCCGGAAGGTATATGGTATGACCTGCGTTTGCTCCTCCCGTAGCTCTGGCGACTATGTCATATTCTCTTGCGAGAATGTCCACGAGTTTGCCTTTTCCTTCATCTCCCCATTGTGCTCCCAGGATGGTGCAAACTTGCCCGAATTGATCTGTTAACTTTGTCATACGCCGGTATTCTAACTCTGAAAATCGAAAAATGCCATAGTTAATCCCGGGATTGATTTTTTTAACCTGGAGAAATTTTGATCCCGGGATTGAATGTGTTAAAATACAGTCCGCTTCATAACTTAAAGAATCATGATTCCACAAGAAACTTTGCGATTCCAACTGCCTCATTGTATCACCGGGACTGATTTGCCGATTGAAGGCGAAAAATATGAGGGAAAAGTTCGCGACAATTATATGATTGGTGATAAGCGGATTATCGTCGTTACCGATAGGCTTTCCGCTTTTGATCGTATTATTACTTTGATTCCGTTTAAAGGGCAGGTTCTCAACCAGATGGCTAAGTTTTGGTTCGAGCAAACCGCGGATATTTGCCCAAATCACGTTATTGAGGTTCCGGACCCGAATGTGACGGTCGGAAGGGAATGTACACCGCTTCCTGTAGAGATGGTTATTCGAGGATACATTACCGGTGTTACGACTACTTCCGCTTGGTATAACTACGAAAAAGGTGTGAGAAATTTCTGCGGGAACGAACTTCCGGAAGGTATGAAGAAGAATCAGAAGTTTGATCAGCCGATTATCACCCCATCTACAAAGGCGGAGCATGGCGGTCATGATGAGTCGGTTTCCAGAGAGCAGATTTTGGAAAGAGGTGTTGTTACTGAGGAACAATTCGACACAATGGCTGAAGTTTCTCTTAAACTTTACCAGAGAGGTGTGGAAATTGCGGCGAGGCAGGGGATTATTCTGGTTGATACAAAATATGAGTTTGGGCTTGATGAGGATGGAGTTGTGACATTGATTGATGAGATTCATACCCCGGATTCTTCTCGTTTCTGGTTCGCAAATGAATATGAACAAAGATTTGCGGCTGGTGAAGAGCAAAAGAAGATTGATAAGGAATATGTTCGTGAGTGGCTTGCCGGGCAAGGATTCTTGGGTGAAGGACAGATTCCGGAGATTCCGGATGATGTTAGAGTTGAAACTGCGCGAAGGTACATCGAGGCTTTTGAACTTATCACCGGTCAGACATTCGAAGCGGAGGTTGGGCCGGCATCAGATAGGATTGAAAATAATTTAACCGCTTACCTATGATACCAATATTACTGGGATCTGAGTCCGATAAAGAATTTGCTTCAAAAATTACGGCTGAGCTTTCCAAGTGGGGAGTGAAGTACGAAGTTTTGGTTGCCTCTGCTCACAAAGTCCCGGAGAAAGTTATGGAAATTGTCCGGAAGTACAATGAATCGGATGAGCCTGTGTGTTACATCACGGTTGCCGGACGTTCAAATGGGCTTTCCGGAGTAACTGCCGGATCCAGTGTTCATCCTGTTATTGCCTGTCCGCCGTTTAGCAGTAAGGAGGATTACATGGTGAACATTCATTCGACTCTTCAAATGCCGTCTGATACTCCTGTTTTGACTGTCATTGAACCGAAGAATGCGGCTTTATCTGCGGTACGGATTCTTGCAAACCAAGATCCTGAATTGAAGAAAAAAGTTCGGGATTACATTAAAGATATTAAAGCCAGCTTTAACTAAAATAAAATGGATAATCACACTCTTCTAAATATTTCACCTCTGGATGGAAGGTATCGCGGCAAGATCGATGGTCTTGCAAAATACTTTTCCGAGGCCGCGCTCATGCGATATCGAGTTATTGTTGAGATTGAGTGGTTTATTTTTCTTTGTAACAGGTTGAAACTCGCGGAGACGAGGAAGTTAAATGGGACTGAGCTTAAAGAGCTCCGCAGTATTTATGAAACTTTTGACGTGGTGAACGCAATTCGCGTTAAAGAAATTGAGTCCGGGACGAATCACGACGTAAAAGCGATTGAATATTTTATTAAAGAGAATTTGAAGGGGACTTCTGTCGAACCGTATTTTGAATTTATCCATTTCGCGTGTACTTCGGAAGATATTACGAATCTTTCATATGCTCTTATGCTAAAGCAGGTTTCCGAGAATGAATATTTCCCTGTTATGGCTGGAATTGTTCAGAAACTCCACGAGCTTGCGAAGAAGTACAAGGCTGTACCGATGCTTTCCCACACTCATGGTCAGCCGGCCAGTCCGACAACTCTTGGGAAGGAGCTTATAAATTATGTTGCTCGTCTTGAGCGCCAGCTTGTTTTGCTTTCCAATGTTTCTATTACGGGAAAGATAAATGGAGCTGTTGGAAACTTTAATGCGCACCACGCGGCGTATCCAAAAACGGATTGGATCAAGGCGAGTGTCGATTTTGTGAATGCACTCGGATTTGAATGCAATATGTATACAACTCAGATAGAGCCTCACGATTATCTGGCGGAAGCTTTTGATGGAATTCGTAGAGTAAATACCATTCTCATCGATCTGAATCGAGATATCTGGAATTACATAAGTCTCGGGTATTTCAAGCAGGATACTGTGAAAGGGGAAGTGGGATCTTCCACGATGCCTCATAAGGTGAATCCTATAGACTTTGAGAATAGCGAAGGGAATCTTGGAGTTGCGAATGCTCTGCTTTCACATTTGAGTGAGAAACTTCCAATTTCAAGGATGCAGAGAGATCTCACAGATTCTACGGTTTTACGTAATATTGGTAGTGCGATCAGTTACTCGGTTTTGGCTTACAAAAGCACTATAAAGGGTCTTAGCAAGCTCGAGCTGAATAAAAAAGTTATTCAAGAAGATTTGGAAAAGAGATGGGAACTTTTGGCAGAACCAATTCAAACTTTGATGCGAAAGCATAAGATTCCAAAAGCATACGAAAAACTCAAAGATCTTACTCGCGGAAAGGAGACCACAAAAGAAGATGTTCACGCATTTATTCAAAAACTTAATCTTCCAAAGCCTGAAAAAGCCAGATTGATGAAAATGACTCCTGATTCGTACACCGGTCTCGCTCAAAAGTTAGTTGAGAGTTATAAGTTAAAGATCTGATTTATTTGAACTGAAAACTATGTTTGAAAAAGTTGATTCACGTCAGTCGCTTCCCGAAGTTGAGGAGAAAGTCCTTAAATTTTGGGAAAAAGAGAAAATTTTCGAGAAATCGGTGAAGAAAAATGAGGGAAAGAAGAAGTATGTGTTCTTTGACGGGCCTCCTTTTGCGAATGGATTGCCCCATTATGGTCATATTCTTGCAAATGCGCTCAAGGATGCGGTTACTAGATATTGGAATATGAAGGGGTACTATGTTCCTCGTACAAATGGATGGGATTGTCATGGACTTCCTGTTGAGTATGAGGTGGAGAAAGAGCTCAAAATTTCCGGTCGAAAGGATATTGAGGAATACGGGATTGATAAGTTTTGTGAGAAATGTCGCGAAAGCGTGTTTAGATATACGGGCGAATGGGAAAAGCTTTTGAAACGTATTGGACGATGGGGTGATTTTGGAAATAGTTATGCGACTCTCGAAACTTCGTACATGGAGTCTATATGGTGGGTTTTTAAGCGGATTTGGGACAAGGGACTTGTATATAGTGGATATAAAAGCATGCACATATGTCCCAGGTGTGAGACTCCATTATCGAACTTTGAAGTTACTCAGGGATATAAGGACGTTACGGATCCGAGTTTGACTATCAAATTCGCTTTGGAAAAAGAACCAAATACTTATTTTTTGGTGTGGACAACAACTCCTTGGTGTCTACCTGGCCAAATCGCGCTCACTGTTCACCCTGAAATAGTTTATGCAAAGGTGAAAAGTGAAGGGGACTTCTTTTGGTGTGCCGAAAAGAGATTGGATGATATTCTTCGTGATCGACCGTATGAAATTGTAGAGACTAAAAAAGGGAAAGAACTTGATGGGATACCATATACGCCTCTTTTCCCTTACTGTGCTGATAAAAAAAGGGAGTCGAAATGTGCGTTTACTATAGTTGTGGATGACTATGTCACTGACGAGGATGGAACCGGTTTTGTTACCACGTCTCCGGATTTTGGTGAGGATGATATGCGAGTTTGTCTTAAATATGGGATTCCATTCACCGAAACTGTTACTATAGCCGGGATTTATCGAGATCATGTTGCTGATTTTGCCGGAGAGTCTGTGAAGCCAGCTGATGATTTTAAAAAAACTGATCGAAAAATTCTTCAGAAATTGAGAGATGAGGGGAAATTGTTGTGGGATGAAACTGCCAAGCATAGCTATCCGCATTGTTGGAGATGCGACACGCCGCTTTTGAATTATGCGACCGAATCTTTGTTTATTAAAGTTACCGATATAAAGCGCGATCTACTTCAAAATAACGAGAAGATCCACTGGCAGCCGGAACACATAAAGGACGGTCGTTTTGGAAAGTGGCTTGATGGTGCTCGTGATTGGGCGATCTCACGTAACAGGTTCTGGGGCTGCCCAATTCCTCTTTGGGAGTGTGAGTGTGGTGAACAAATTTGCATCGGGTCTATTGAAGAGCTTAAAGAAAAGTCGGTAGGCGGGAAGCTTCCGATGCGAAAGGGTGAGGTTGATCTGCATAAGCCGCATATCGATGATATAAAGATCAAATGTTCAAAATGCGGGAAGGAAGCTTCCCGCATCTCGGATGTGTTGGACTGCTGGTTTGAGAGTGGTTCTATGCCGTATGCCCAACTACATTATCCTTTTGAAAACAAAGATGAATTCGAGAATAATTTCCCGGCACACTTTATTGCTGAAGGTCTGGATCAAACTCGTGGTTGGTTTTATACACTACACGTTCTTTCAACGATTTTATTTGAAGAGCCTGCCTTCCATAATGTAATTGTGAATGGAATTCTCCTCGCAGCAAATGGCGAGAAACTTTCAAAGAGAAAGAAAAATTATCCGGATCCGATGGAACTCTTTTCTACAAAGGGTGTGGATTCAATGAGATATTTTCTTTATTCATCTACCGCTCCTCTGGCGGAAGATGTTCGTTTTTCGGAAGATCATGTAGATGAAGTTGTGAAGAAATTTACACTTACTCTTTGGAATACGTATAGCTTCTTTGTGACTTATGCAAATATTGATAAGTGGAAGCCCGCAAAGGACTATGACGGTTTCAAGCCGAAGCATAAGCTGGATCAGTGGGTTCTTTCTGAGCTGAACACTCTCGTAGAGGAAGTCACTAAGAATATGGACGACTACAATCTTACGAATGCGACTCGCCCTCTCGCTGACTTCTTGGAAAATCTTTCAAATTGGTATGTTCGCAGAAGTAGACGTCGTTTCTGGAAATCGGAGAGCGATGAGGATAAAAATGAGGCGTACGCGACTCTGTACAACGTGCTTGTGACGTTTTCAAAGCTTATGGCTCCATTTATGCCGTTTGTGGCAGAAGAGGTCTATAAGAACCTTACCACCCCGCTTAGCGGGGGGTCTTTGACTGGCAACGAATCGGTTCACTTGGAGGATTGGCCGAAGTCACAAAAGAATATGATAAAACCTTTATTTAATGAGGAAGTTAGGATTATTAGACAGATTGTGAATCTTGGACATGCTGTCCGTGCAAAGGCGAAAGTAAAGGTTCGTCAGCCACTTTCTAAGGTTCAGGTCGGTTTGCCGGCAGATATTTCGGAAGAACTTGTTGTGGCGCAGAAGGATGTGATTTTGGAGGAGCTGAATGTGAAGGATCTGGAATTTGTGAAAGACGTTTCAGATGTTGTGGAGAGAATTTGTAGTCCGAATGCACGTATTCTTGGACCAAAGTATGGTCAGGATGTTCAAAAGATTATTCAAACAGCAAAATCCGGTGATTTTGAGGTACTGGAAGGCGGGAAAGTAAAGGTCGGGAAGTATGTTCTTGAGGGAGATGAAGTTGAGGTTGGATACAACGGAAAGGAGGGGTATGACGTGGAGAGCGAAGCCGGAATGGTGGTGGTGCTTGACACCATGATCACTGACGAACTTAAAAATGAAGGTGTAGCTCGTGAAGTTGTTAGATTTATCCAGGACATGAGGAAAGAAGCGGATTATAACGTTGATGACAGGATTTATGTGTTGGTAGATGCCGGTGAGCTCAGCGGTGCCGTTACCAAATTTGCGGATTACATAAAGAAGGAAACGCTTGCTACAGAATTGCAGCAGGGTGGGAGCATGGACTCTGACAAAGAAAAAGAAGTTGAGATTAATGGGCAAGTTGTGAAGTTGGCAGTGAGAATTGCTCACAACAATTGATACCGCATTACCTTTCGATCAATTCCGAACTTTTTCGTCGTGCGGTTTGGCGTGTTGCAAATCCTCCACTCGGCCGCCGGCTCGTGCTCGTTTTTGATCAGCCCGGCGTGCGCGATTTTGTGATGTATTTTGCAGAGAGAAGTAATGTTTTTGTGATTTTTCGTCAACGCAAACCTGTCGGGGTGATGAATGGTTGTTGACGGTTTGCTGCAGCCTGGAAACTGGCATTTTTTCGGCAACGCGTGTTTCCTGAAAGCGGGAATTGCTCTTC